>DASVHB010000754.1:0-8106 GCA_036379195.1 Pirellulales bacterium | reverse complement strand
TCGCGTTGGTCCGCCCGCCGTAGGCGGGCGGACAGCCGGCGGTGAACGACGAAAGACGATTGGGAAGGTCTGCCCCAGCCACCACGCATGGTTGACAACTGGGGCCGGCGGTTCGATCATACGGCCTCAGATTGGTTTCGGCCTCGGGCAACTAACACTCAGGATGGCGGCGTGGGACGAATTGGATTGGCGTTTCGTTTGTTCTTTCGCGTGCTGTTCAATGCGGCGCTGGCCGAACGCGCGCGGCCGTTGCTAACGGCGGACTCTCAAACAGCGACTCCCGTGACGCCACGGGCCGCCGAGCCGCCGCCTAAAAAGAAAACCGGCCGCAGCGATGCCTTGAATCTGCTGGCCATGCTCCAGCGCGAGGCGCGGCTGGTCGATTTTTTGCAAGAGCCGATCGCCGGCTACGATGACGCCCAGATCGGCGCCGCGGTGCGCGATGTGCACCGCGATGCCGCCATGGTGCTGAAGCGCGTCTTCGACCTGCAACCCGTGCGCGACGAGGCCGAAGGCGACACGATCGAAGTGCCGGCCGACTTCGATGCCGCCCGCATTCGCTTCACGGGCAAAGTAGCCGACCGGCCGCCGTTTCGCGGCACGCTGGCGCATCACGGCTGGCTGGCCACGCAGTGTGTGCTGCCCGAATGGACTGGCGATGAGCAGGCGGCCCTGGTGGTGACGCCCGCGGTGGTGGAGCTGACATGACCGCTCAGTATGCTGTAGGCATCGACCTGGGCACCACCAACAGCGCGTTGGCGTGGTGCCGTCTGGGCGACGAGCAGCCGCGCATCGAGCTGCTGTCGCTGCCGCAATTGGTGGCCTCGGGCACGATCGAAGAGCGTTCGCTGTTGCCTTCGTTCATCTACTTGGGCACCGAGGCCGACGCCAAGGCCAAGAACTTTGACGTGCCGTGGGAGAAGAAACGCGATTACGCCGTGGGCGAGTTGGCCCGCCGGCAAGCGGCCGAAGTGCCCACGCGCACGGTGGCGGCGGCCAAAAGTTGGTTGGCACATAGCCGCGTCGACCGGCGTCAGCCGATCTTGCCGTGGAACGCGCCCGCCGATGTGATCAAGATTTCGCCGGTGGCTGCATCGACGCGTTACCTGGAACATCTGGCTGCCGCCTGGCGGGCCGCGTTTCGAGACGCGCCGCTGGCCGAACAGGTGGTGGTGTTGACCGTGCCCGCCTCGTTCGACGCCGCCGCCCGAGAGCTGACGCGCGAAGCGGCTTTGGCGGCGGGCTTGCCCGAAAACCTGGTGCTGCTCGAAGAGCCGCAGGCGGCGGTTTACGCCTGGTTGAACGACGAAGGCGATCGTTGGCGCCGGCAGGTGAATGTCGACGACACGCTGCTGGTGTGCGACGTGGGCGGCGGCACCACCGATTTCACGCTGGTGGGTGTGGCCGACGAGCAGGGCGAGTTGGTGCTGCGGCGGCTGGCCGTGGGCAATCATATTCTCGTCGGCGGCGACAACATGGACCTGACGCTGGCCCATCACGTGGCCGGGGCGTTCGCTCAGAAAGGAGTGCACCTCGACCCTTGGCAATCGGTGGCGTTGTGGCACTCGTGCCGGACGGCCAAGGAAGCGCTGCTGGCACCCGAGGGCCCGAAGAAACATCCGGTGGCCGTGTTGGGCCGCGGAAGTAAGCTGATCAAAGGCACCGTGTCAGTCGATGTCGAGCGCGAGTCGGCGGCGGCGCTGCTGGTCGATGGCTTCTTTCCGCAGTGTGCCTTGAGCGACGATCCGGCCAAACGGCGGGCCAGCGGTTTTACCGAAATCGGTCTGCCGTTTGAGAGCGACACCGCCATCACGCGGCACCTGGCCGCGTTTCTGCGGGCGCACGGCCAAGGCAGCGCCGTGCGACCCACGCACGTGCTGTTCAATGGCGGCGTCTTCAAAGCCGAAGCCTTGCGCGAGCGGCTGATGCAGGTCATGGGCGATTGGTTTACGGGCGAGCCGCCGCAGGGGTTGCAAGGCAATCGCGATCTCGACTTCGCCGTGGCGCGCGGAGCGGCGTACTATGGTTTCGCCAAGCAGGGCAAAGGCGTGCGCATTCGCGGCGGCACGGCCCGCTCGTATTATGTGGGCATCGAATCGGCCGGCCTGGCGATTCCCGGCGCCACGCGCCCATTGCGGGCCCTGTGCGTCGTGCCCTTTGGCATGGAAGAAGGCGCCGAAACGGAGGTGCCGAGCGACGAGATCGGGCTGGTGGTCGGCGAACCGGCGCAGTTTCGTTTTTTCAGTTCGCCGGTCCGTAAAGGCGACCAGCCCGGCACGCTGCTGCCCTCTTGGACCGAAGACGAGCTGGCGGAGACCGACCCTCTAGTGGCCACGCTGCCCGCCGGCGAGGGCCTTGAAGAGGGCTACGCGCCGGTGCGGTTCCACTCGAAGATCACCGAACTGGGAATGTTCGAGCTATGGTGCCACAGCACGGTGAGCGATCACCGCTGGAAGCTGGAGTTCAGCGTGCGGGAAGATGCTAGCGGATGACAGAAGAAGTTGGCATGATCATCTCCTCGCTCGTCGATCAGAATAACGCGAATTACACTCGGGCGTAGCCTTCCACGATGCGGCCGATCCAAAACAGCGCGGCGCCGGCAATCCAGAAGGTCAGCATTTGCTTGACGCTGATGGCGTCGGCGATCTGCAGCATCATGGCCAGCGGCAGCGCCACCAGCGCCGTGAACTGCAAACCGCGTCCCAAGGGCTTCATCGCTTGCGTTCCATGCTAATGTGCTTCGGCCTCGACCCGCCCGACCAACTCCGCGTCGCGCGGCGGACCAAAACCGACGTTCGATTCCGAAACACAACGCACTTCGTCGCCGGAGAATTTCAACCGCACGGTGGTGGTAAACGGAGTCTCGTAAAAGCAAAGCCGGGCGGTGAACGTATCGTCGGCCGTCCACGCGCCGCTGGCCGCCGCGGGCTGCTCGGGCGCGCGACCCCAGGCGATGCGCCCTTTTCGCCATTCGCCGCGACCGCAGACGATGCGCTGCTCATTGCCGTCGATGCGCGCCATCAACGTCACCGCACCTTCGCCGCTGCTCGCCAGCGTGATGGCTTCCAGCTTACGCTCATTGGGCGGAAACGTATATTTTTTGCCATCGATCGCCGGCGGCGCCCCGGCGGCTTGCGGCGTGCGCAGCGATAAGTTCTTGAGTCGCCCCGCCAGTTTTTCGGCGGCTTGATCATCGGCCGGCAGCGACGACGGTTGCAGGGCCGGCAGCAACTGGTCCCACACCAGGTTCAACACTGACTGCATGTCGCGCACGCCGCTGGTGATGGCGATTACGGCGTCTTGCTCGGGCAGCACAATGCAAAACTGCCCGAACGCCCCGTCGCCCCGATACGCCCCGTGCCGCGACCGCCAAAATTGATAGCCATAGCCCTGGTCCCAGTCGCTCGCCGGATTGCTGCCGTTGGAGGTCTGGCGCGCGGTGGCCGCCGCGACCCAGCTTTCGGGCACAAGCTGCTGGCCCTGCCATTGGCCTCGCTGCAAATACAACTGGCCAAACCGCGCGATGTCTTCGGTGCGGATGCTCAGGCCATAGCCGCCCACGGTCACGCCTTGCGGGCTGGCCTCCCAGGTGGGGCTCTCGATGCCCAGCGGCTCGAACAGCCGCGGCCCGAGGTAATCGAGCACCGTCGTGCCGGTGGCCTTCTGCACGATGGCCGACAACATATAGGTGGCCGAGGTGTTGTAGAGAAAATGAGTGCCCGGCTTGAACGGCACCTCGTGCGCCAAGAATGTTTTGGCCCACGGCTCGTCGGACTTGCGAGGCGGCTCGGTCTGCTGCCCGGTCGACATTCGCAACAGGTCGCTCACGCGCATCGCCTTCAGGTTGCCGCTGGGCTGGGCGGGCGCGTCGTCGGGAAAAAACTTCAGCACTTCGTCGTCCAGGCTGAGCTTGCCTTCATCGATGGCCAGCCCCACGGCGGTCGAGGTGAAGCTTTTGCTGAGCGAGAACAGCGAGTGGCGGCTTTGAGCGTCGTAGGGGGTCCACCAGCCCTCGGCCACCACATGACCGTGCCGCACCAGCATGAAGCTGTGCAGCGAGTCGATCTGGCGGTCGGCCGCTTCGACAAACGCCAGCACCGCCGCCGACGACACGCCTTGCGCTTCCGGGCCGCTGCGGGGCAAGTCGGCGGCGACGCAAAGCGAACCACTGAGGGTGGCGATGGCAATCAAGAATGGAGCTTTCATGGTAAGAGCGTGCTTGGCTAGAGGTTTTGATGATTGCGGAGATTGAACCGGTGAAGTTTCATCCGCGCAGGCCCACTGCTTGCAGGCGGCGGTCGGTCTCGCGATAGGCTTCTTCAACCCACTCGACGATCCGCTCGGGCTGCGGTGAATACTCCAGTTCGATGGAGATGGCGCCGTCGATGCCCAGCGACTTGATCTCGCGCAGATAGGGCTCGAAATCGACCACGCCGCGGCCGGGCGGCAGATCGCCGTGTACCTTGCCGTCGCAGTCAGAGATGTGAACATGCCCGACGCGACCGGCCAGCCGCCGCAGCTCTTCCGGCGCGACGTGCGACAGGGCCAGGTGCGAAATGTCGATATTGGCCTTCACCGCCGGCTGGTCAACGTCTTCCAAAAAGCGCAGCATCGTATCGACGTTGTTGATCAAGGAGAGCGGAAACGGCTCCAGTTCCAGAACGATCTCCAGGCCCAGCTCGCCCGCCCGGTCGCCGAGTTGGCGCACGGTCTCGACGCCCCATTGCCATTGTTCGCCGGGCGGAATGACCTCGCGGTTCCAGATATACTCCCCGATCACCAGCAGCACGTTTTTGGCCTGGTCTTCAAAAGCCAGGTCGAGATAGGCCTCGACACGGCGCAGGTGAAACTGGCGCACGCTGGCGTTGAAGTCGATCAGGCCGACGGCCACGCAAGCCAGCGAAACAATCGGCAAGCCCAGCCGATCGCATTCGTCCTTGATCAGCCGCCGCTCGCGGACGTCGAGCTCCAGCGGGTCGGCGAAGATATCGACGCTGTCAAAGCCGATCTCTTTGGTTTTGCGCAGACCAAACGAGGTGGGCTGGTTGGCCTGCACCCAGGCGGAATTGATCAAGCCGAGTTTCATGGCCCCAATGATATCGCCGGGCGGGGCGATTCATCAACCTGCCCGCCGTGGATCACAGCGCCGCGGCGAGCAGCGGACCTCACTAAACGCTTGCCGATACGACGGAGCCCGTTGCGCGAACGTGCCTCGCCGGCGCCTCACCGCTGGCGGCCAGTCGCTCGCGGTAGCGCACGTGCCGCCAGCGAGTCCAATGCACCAGCGGTTTCCACACGGCGTGGACCAGTTGATGCTTGATGAGCAGCCGCCAAAAACGATTGCTGCGTTTGTAAAGGTAACTCATCGCCAGATAAGGCAGCACCGCCGACGCATCGGCTGGCCGCCGCCGCCAGATGCTGCGCGGCGAATAGAGCCAGCGATAAAGCCAGTCGTAGCCGAGTTGCAGTTCTTCCGCCGTCATGTGCTTGGGCCGGAAGACCACGTGCGCCGTGTCGTACAGGTCCCAGTTGGTGTGCAGCAGCCGACCTTCGGCCTGCATTTGGGCAAACAGCGGCGTGCCTGGATACGGCGTCAAAATATGGAATGTGCCGCTTTCGATGTGATTCGTCTCGATCCATTCCGCCAGCCGCGCAAAGCTGTCTTTGCGGTCCTGGTCGAAGCCCAGAACAAAACTCGCGTTTACCTGAATGCCGTGGTCGTGCAGCAATCGCACCCGGTCGGCATAATGGGCGGCCCGCGGAGAGCGTTTGCCGGCGGCGGCGATGTTTTCGTCCGAGAGCGACTCGAAACCGATGAACACGCCCGTGCAACCGGCCAGCGCCATCTCGCGGACGACTTCGGGCCGGTTGGTCACGTCGAGGGAGACCGCGGCGCTCCAAATGCGCCGCAAGGGCCGCAACTCACGGCACAGCTCAACGAGATAATCGGGCTTCGAGCCGAGGTTATTGTCGACGAATACCGCGTAAGGTTCGCCGTCGTCTTCCCATTGCTGGCGAATGTCGGCGGCCGACCTGACGCGATAGGGCATCGAAAGACCCTTGGTGCTCAGATAGCAAAACCCGCAACGATTATGACAGCCGCGGGTGGCGATCAGGCTGGTGGTCGTGAGAAAACTTCGCTTGGGCAGCAGACTGCGACGCGGCGGCGGATCGATGTCGTAAGGCCGCTCGAAGCCGGCGTAGTAGCGCGGCTTCAGCGAGCGGCTTTCAACGTCTCGCAAGATGACCGGCCAAAGCTGCACGCCGTCGCCCAGGGCCAGCGCGTCGGCGTGCGCCGCCGCTTCGTCAGGGCAAGACAACACGTGCAGGCCGCCCAGAATCACACGGCAACCGCGCTGGCGAAACCAGGCGGCCAATTCATAAGCACGCCGGGCGAAGGTGAGATGAACCGTGATGCCCACGACCTGCGGCAACGGATCGACCGGCGGCGGGCCTTGCAGCAGGTTTTCGTCCCAGTAGGCGATTCGCCATCCACTCGGCGTTGCCGCGGCCAGGCTGGTCAGCGCCAACGTCGGCGTGAGCACGTGCTTGCCAAAACTGGCGTGGGGGTCTTTGGGATAAAACGGATTGATCAGCAGCGCGAGCCGGGGCTCCATCGGTCGCACGGGCAGGTTTTCCAGGCGGGGCGGTTCGACAAGCTCCCGCGCCGTCCAAAGCGGCTTGCGCGGCTGATAGAACGGATCGTCCGGGACCGATGGCAACAAGCGGTGCAACATGGCGTGGGTTCCACGAGTGGAGAGGCGGCAAACTTTGTATTGCAAAGCGTCTGGGCGTAGCACGAACCGGCGTGATCGATCGTCGAACTTCAGGCGGTGGACCAGCCCGCCGCGAGGTTTCGCTTCGATTGGGTCGAGGCTTTTGCCGAGCGGTTTCGCTCGCGGGCCGCGGCGGCGGCGTCGGCGATGACGCGCTCCAGCTCCGCCACGTATTCGAGAAACCGCTCACGACCGCTGGCGGTCGCCCGGCAAACCGTTTGCGGACGCTTCGCGCCGACGCCCTTGCGAACCTCGACCAGGCGTTCGTCTTGAAGCACCTTGAGATGGCGATTCAGGTTGCCGTCGGTCAAGGCGCAAAGTTCCTTGAGATCGGTGAAGAGCAGCCCTTCGGGATGCGTGACCAGCGAAGTCATAATGCCCAGCCGCGCTTTTTCGTGAAGGACCCGCTCCAGCCCCGCGTAGGCAAACCTGCCCGGCGTTTCGGGCAGACGATCAGAGAGAGCCATCGTTGCGCTCCGTGGAGTAGAGGATGGCGGTGGCGAGCGTCTGTCCGACACCGAAGGTGCCGATCATCGCCCAGGGCGAAAGCGCGGCATCGCCGCGTGCCAGGGCGAGGCACGCGGCGCCGGCAACCAGATACCACACCGCGACCCAAAAAGCCCGGCGCGGCAGCAACCGCCACGATGCAAAGACGCCCAGGCTGAAAACGATCGACCAAAGGCCCGGCAGCATCGAGAGATGCTGGCTTTCGTACCGCACCAGCACGGCCGTCAACAAGGCGCCGGCCACCAGGCAGGGCACAAACTGCTCGATGGCTAGCCACGTGTGCCGGACCGAAAGCGGCGAGGCGGCCCGCGCGCAGCGCACCGAAATCTCGACCGCGGCCACGATCAGGCTCAGCGCCGCCGCGCCGATCCAGAGCAGCAAGTAGGCTTTCGTCGCGCGCTCGGGGTGCGGAATGATGGTCGCCTGCAGCGCCGCGGCGGCGAATGCCGCCACCGCCGAGAAGCCGACAATCGTCGAACGATAGCCCCGAAACGTCTCGGTTCGGGCGAGGTGCGCGCGGATGTTCGAGATCTGAGCCAACGCTTCGTCGAGCGGCGGCATGGCAAGGTCTCCGGGACAAGGTTGCTTTGTAATGCAAAGTATTGGCGGTTCGAGCGGCATTGTCAATGCCTTGGTGGCTGGGGCAGAGCCTGGGCTGCGCAAAACTTGTGGCTACGGTCACCCGCGGTTCGTTCCGGTTTTGTTCCATCAAGATGCCACCGGCTTGCCCGGTGGAGTTTCACGTTGGCCGTCTACAAGAGGCGATCCTTCCCAATCGTCTTCCGTCGTTCACCGCCGGCTGTCCGCCCGCCGTAGGCGGGCG
>DASVHB010000753.1:0-8979 GCA_036379195.1 Pirellulales bacterium | reverse complement strand
CTACCCAAGGCCCGCGCCTGACGCGGCGCGAGGCGCTGGCCCGTGGGGCTTGCGGCTTCGGGGCGCTCGCCTTGGCAGGGCTGATGGCCCAGCGCGGCGATGCCGCGACGGGCCCGTTGGCCGCCCGGCCCCCGCACTTTGCTCCACGGGCCAAACGGATCATTTTTCTCTTCATGCAAGGCGGCCCCAGCCAGGTCGATACCTTCGACTACAAGCCCTCGCTGGCCCAACACGACGGCAAGCAGCTCGCGTTTGCCGACGCCCGAGTGATTGCCAACACCGGCCTGCGCCAGTCGTCGCAGCGAGTGCTGAAGTCGCCGTGGCGGTTCGCCCAATACGGCCAATGCGGCCGCTGGGCTTCGGAACTGTTCGCCGAGACGGCCCGGCACGCCGACGATCTTTGCTTTATCCACTCGCTGCACACCGAAGGCGTGGCGCACGGCCCGGCGACGCTTTTCTTGCACTGCGGTGCCACCAACCTCATTCGCCCGTCGTTCGGCTCTTGGGTGGTTTACGGGCTGGGCAGCGAATGCGACAACCTGCCGGCGTTTGTGTCGATTGCGCCATCGTCGGGCAACGGCGGGCCGCGCAACTATGGCAGTGCGTTTCTGCCCGCGGTTTTTCAAGGCGTGCCGCTGGGCAATGCGGCGGCGGGGGCGCGCGAGGCCACGTTTCACAACCTGACCAATGGCTCGCTGCCGCTCGACGCGCAGCGGCGGCAGCTCGACCTGTTGCGGCAACTCAATGCCGAGCAATTGGCGGCGCGACCGGGCGAAAGCGAACTGGAAGCGGCCATTCAGTCGTACGAGCTGGCGTGGCGGATGCAGCGACACGCGCCCGCGGTGCTCGATCTGTCGCACGAGACCGCGGCCACGCTCGACCTGTATGGCATCGGGCGGCAACCGACCGATGATTTTGGTCGCAAGTGTCTGCTGGCTCGCCGTCTGTGCGAGTCGGGCGTGCGCTTCGTGCAAGTTACCTATGGCGACAACACCGCCAACCCCGCCTGGGACCAACATTCGAATTTGCCCAAGCACGCCGACCACGCGCAGGCGGTCGATCGCCCGATCGCCGGTCTGCTGGCCGACCTGAAAGCGCGCGGGCTGCTCGATGATACACTAGTGTGGTGGGGCGGCGAGTTTGGCCGCACTCCCTATGCCGAAAAGAACGGCACCGGCCGCGATCACAACCCCGGCGGCTTCACCATGTGGCTGGCCGGCGGCGGCGTGAAACCGGGCATGGCCTTTGGCGCCACCGACGACTTCGGTCACGAGGCGGTGCGCGACAAGGTCCATCTGCGCGACTTGCACGCCACGCTGCTCCACCTGCTCGGCCTCAACCACGAAGCGCTCACCTTTCGCTATGCCGGCCGCAATTTTCGCTTGACCGACGTGGCCGGCCGCGTGGTCCACGAGCTTCTCGCCTGAGCCCGTTGCCGCGGGCAGGGTGGGCCGAGCGCGACAACGCGCACCGCTGGTCACATGGTTCTACCCGCGTGACATTGAACTGCCAGAAGGTGGGACTCGCTTCGCTCGGCCCCATACGCATGAAGTTAAGATGATTCCACCGCAAAACATCGGTAGGGAACGCCCTCCGTGGCGTTCCGTGAACTGCGAATTGAGGTCATTTCGCCTGCTGCGGAACCAGCGATTTATTCAGTGGCCTGCCGCCTCTTGCTCCAGCAAATCGGCAATTTCAGGGTGCAACTTATGTGCAACGTCCAGGGGCGTTTCGCCCTGGTGGTCACGAAGGGCCGGGTCGGCGCCGGCCGCCAGAAGCATCTCAACGATATCGAGGCGTCCGCTAAATACCGCGCCGTGCAAGGGCGTTCGCTGGTTCATGCCGTGCCGGTTTACATCGGCCCCCGCCTCGATCAGAGCGGCAACCGCTTCGGGCTTCTCGCGCGACGAAATGTCGCGCAGCGGCGTATCGCCGTAGTCGTCCTTGGCGTCCACTTCCAGACCGCGGGCCACCAGCAACCGGATTAGCTCGGGGTCGCCTCCTTTGGCCGCCTGGTGCAAGAGCGTCGATCCTTGGTACTCGATCACATCGATTGGCGCGCCGCGGCCGATCAGAAACAGCGCCATCTCGCGGTAGCCTCGTTCCAAGGCGACGCCTAGCAACGTTGGCCCGTGGCCCGGTCGCGAGGCCCAGGTCGGTTGAAAACGCTGCTTGAGAATTTCGGGGTTTTGATCGACCGCTCGCTTCAGCTCATCGAGCCGGTTGAAGGCGGCCATTTCGCGCGGGCCATACGGCAGGCCATATTCGCGCAGCAGGTCGCCGGTTTGACCGTCGGATAGACGAACCGCCACATCGATCGCGTTGAGCGGGTCGATGTGTGCTCGCGGATCGACGCCCCGCGCGATTAGAAGTCGCGCCATCGCGCAGCGAACCTCGGGCGGCTGATCGCAGCTAATTGCGGTAAGGAGCGCGGGACTGTGTACCACCGGCCTTTTGCCCGGAAACGACTCGATTTGCAGCACGTCCGCGCCGTGATCGAGAAGAAGTTCCATGATCTCGATCTGGCCTTTGGCGATGCACATCGACAAGAGGCGCGTCTGGCCTTGGAAGGCGGTGAGAACATTCGCGTTCGCGCCCGCTTCCAGCGCCTGGCGTGCCAGCTCGATGTCGTTGGTACTTACGGCGGTTTGAAGGTTTGCCTCGGCAATCGTGCGCTGTTCCAATTCTTCACGAAGCCGCCGCCAATGAAACGCCTGGTGAATCCGCGGCGCTACAATGCCCAGCAACACGCCGCCGAGCGCGATGAGCAGCAGAATCTGGCGCAAGTTGAATTGGAAAAAACGGCGCTTCTGCGGGGTGACGACGGACGATCCGCCGCCAGCAGCCTCGGAAGCGTCATGGGCGCCTGAGTTGATGGCCATGACAAGCACCTGCTGGGCTAAAGCTCGAATTCTATCCGTGTTTCATCGGTGTTTCATCCGTGGCTCGATTTCGTCTTAACGATCCTATCTGATCAGCGACCTTGAGAACGACGGCTGAATTCCAGCGGCTTGTATTTCAAGTCAGCGTTTTATGAGATCTGTAATAGACCGAGCGAGGATGAATCCCGTCAACTCTCGCGAGACGCCATCGACCGTCTTGCAACGCGCCGGTCCCAGAAAATGTTATTCTGCAACTCGTCAGCAAGTGCGAGCCGCCCACTTTGAGGGAGGCTCATGGCCTAATTATCCATGATCAGCCTAGTCGGAAAGCTCTCGGAAGAGAGCTGAAATCAATGACCTACGACTTCATCGCCATCCCGGACGAGGCGATTCCGCACGCCGCCGATCCGGCGTTCGCGCATCTGCTCGCCACCTATGCCAGCGAGACGAACAAGACCGTCAGCGTTTGGCGTGCGGTGCCGGATAACCTGCTCGATTTCAAGCCGCACGACAAAACGAACTCGATTCGCGCGATCATGGTTCACCAGATACTTTCCGAGCGGCGCTTCTTCGCCGTGTTCGTCGGCACCGAGGAACCGGAGGTCGAAGCATTGCTGCCGGCGGGCGACTCGCCGCAGGTTCAGCACTACCTCGACAAATATCTGTGGCTCGCCAAGCTTCGTCTGCCGCAGTTCGCAAAGGCCAACGCCGCCTGGTGGCTGGAAGAAGTTCCGTTCTTCGGCGGCCTCCGTCGGCAACGCATCTGGGTCTTTTGGAGACGGGTGTTGCACACCTGTCACCATCGAACGCAAGTCCAAACCTGGCTCCGCATGGCCGGGCAGCATGTGCCGGCGATCTATGGACCTTCCGGTGACGAAACGTGGAGCGAGGCCGATCCAACCTATTCGGTCGATGCGGCCAAAAGAGGATAGCACTGGGACTTCGCAGGGGGCGAATGATATAATCCAGCCAGGAAGTACGACGCTTGACCTTTAGCCCGCTCTCGCTATGCCGCATTCGCTGCAAACCAAGCTTGGCGATCTCGGGCGGCGAGCGCGGCAATTGAACTTGCTGTACGCAATCGCGCGGGCCGCGACCGTGGTGATTGCCGCACTGGTCGGGCTGGCGCTGGTCGATTGGCTCGTCCATTTTCGCGATTTCGGCTTGCGAATTCTTTCGCTGACCGCGTTGCTGGCCTTGGCGGGTTGGGCCGGCTGGCGGTTTGTGCTGCCGGCGGCGCGGCGACGCCACAGCGCCGTCGAGCTGGCCGTCCGCATCGGACGCCGCCTGCCCGTCGATGCCGATCGCCTGGCCAGCGCCCTGCGGTTTCTCGACGAGCGCGAAGACGATCGCTATGCGGGGTCGGCGACGCTGCGGCGGGCGGTCATCGCTCAGGCGGCCGCGGAGATCGATCGAGTCGATCTGGAAGCGACCCTCGATCGGCGACCGGCCTACCGCGCGCTGGCTTTGGCGGGCGTCGCCCTTGGCGCCGCGCTGGTGCTGACGGCGCTCGATCCGTCGTCCAGCCGCATCGCGCTAGCGCGGCTGTTCAATCCCTGGGGACACGCCCAGTGGCCCAAGCAGAACCATCTGGCGTTCGCCGATCCGGTGACGCGTTTGGCCGCCGGACAAACCTTCGAAGTCGAACTGCGCGATGCGCAAGGCGCCGCGCTACCGGAAGACGTGCAAATTCACTACCGCTATCCGTCTGGCGAGGGCGAGGCGACCGAAGTAGCCGAACGCATGCACGCCATCGATCGGATCATGATTGCCCGCAAGGAAAACGTGACGCGGCCTTTCGCCTATCGGGCCGAAGGGGGCGACGACGATTCGATGCCGTGGATCGAGTTGGAAGTCGTCGAGCCGCCGGGCGTCGAGCAGTTGTCGGTCAGGCTGCGTTATCCCGACTACACCGGCTGGCCCAGCGAGACGTCTGACCCGCACCTGCGGGCACTCACCGGCACGCGGGTGGAAATTGCCGGGCGGGCTACCAAGCCGCTGCGCTCGGCGGCGGTCCGCCGCGAAGACGGCGAAGCAATCAAGGGCGCCGTGTCCGAAGACGGCCGGCATTTTACGCTGCCGGTCGCGGGCGGCAGCGAATTCATCGTCCAGCGTTCTGGCGGCTACTGGCTGGTCTTGACCGATGCCGAGGGCTTTTCCAGCGGCGAGCGCTGGCGATACGAAGTGCGCGCGGTCGAAGACACCGCGCCGGCGGTGAACGTCGAAGAGCCGGCGGCCAACCTGTTTGTGACGGCCGACGCATCGGTGCCGGTGCGCGTGGTGGTGAAAGACGACCTGGCGATTCATCAAGCGGGGCTGCGTTTTTCGCGCAGCGATCAATCGGCCAATCCGGAAACGGAGATTCTCATTTACGACGGACCCGCCCGCGTGAGCGAGAGTGTCGCCGCGGCCGGGCCCGCGGCGGGCGGCGAATCGCGCACGCTCGAACATCGGCTGGAGCTAAAGCCGATGCGGCTTGCGCCCGGGGCCGAGCTGACGCTGTATGCCACCGCCACCGATTACCATCCGCATCTCGGCCAGAGCCAGCCGCGGCGGCTGACCATCATCACGCTCGACGAGCTGCAAGAGCGCCTGGCCGAGCGGCAGAATTCGCTCGTCAATGAACTCACGCGCCTTCTGAAGCTCGAACGCGACGCCCGGTCGCAGGTGTCGGGCGTCGAGATCCAACTGCGGCAAGTCGGCCAGGTGAACAAGCAAGATATCGACCATCTGCAAGCGGCCGAGTTGCTGCAGCGGCAAGTCGAACGCGGGCTGGCCAGCCCCAGCGAAGGCGTGGCCCAGCAGATCGCCGGGCTGCTGGACGACCTGACGAACAACAAAGCCGACAGTCCCGGTGTCGAGCGACAGATGCGATCGCTGCTCGACGATGTCGAGCGACTGGGCCGCGACGAGCTGCCATTGATCGCGCGCGATCTGACGGCTGGCTTGAAGGCGGCTCAGGCGACCAGCGGCGCGGCGGCGGTCGATTCTCTGACCTCGGCGGGCGGCCATCAGGAAGAAGTGATCGAAACGCTCGAGCGTCTGACCGCCGAGCTGGCGCAATGGGACAACTATCGCCGCTTTCACCGCGAGCTTGCCTCGTTGCGCCGCGAGCAAGAAGAGCTGACCGCCGGAGCGGCCGCCGTGGCCCGCCAGACGCTGACCAAGGACCTGAAAGACCTCGACGCGCAGCAGCAGGCCGACCTGAAAAAGCTGGGAGCGCGGCAAATGGAGCTGGCCCGCCGCTTCGACAAGATCCAACAGCGCATGCAACACACCATCGACGATCCGTCGGCCGACCCGCTGGCGGTCGGCGCGATTTCCGATGCGTTAACGCAAGCCCGCGAGCGGGCCATCGCCGGCGCGATGCGGCAGTCGGGCCAGCAAGTCGAGGCCAATCAGGTGGGGCAGGCCGCCCAAAACCAGCGCCGCGTAACCGATGATTTGCAAGAGATGCTCGATATTCTGGCCAACCGCCGCGAGCACGAAGCGGGCAGGCTGGTCAAGAAACTGCGCGAAGCCGAGAGCGAATTGGCCGGGCTGCGGCGGCGGCAAGAGGGTTTGCGGAAAAAATGGGACGACGCCGCGAAATCGCCCGATTCGCCCGCGGCGCGGCGCGAGCTGGAACGTTTGACGCGCGAGCAGCGGCAGCTTGGCGAACAAACACAGCGGCTGGCGCGGCGGCTGGCGCGATTGCAGGCCGAGCAGGCCGGACGCAGCGCCGCGCAGGGCGGCGCCAAGATGGACCAAGCCGGCGAACAGGCCCAACAGGGCGATGGCCAAGCCGCCGCCGAGCAGGCGGCGGGCGCCCAGCAAGACCTGGAACAAGCTCAACGCGAACTCGCCGAGCGCCGGGCCCAGGCCGAAGCCGATCTGGCTCACGAGCAGATCGCCCGGTTCGAAGACAGCCTGCGTGGGCTGCATGAGCGGCAAACGCGGCTGCTCGACGAAACGCAACAATACGCCGATCTGCTGGTGTCGCGAGGAGAATGGACGCGGGCCGAAACGCTCGGCGTCGGCGAGCTCGGGCGCAACCAGCAGGAGCTGGCTGGCGACACCGAGGCGGCCAGAAAGGGTCTCGACGCGGCGCCGGTGTTTCAACTGGCGCTGGACGACGCGGTTCGATTCATGCAGCGCGCCGCGGCCGGCCTGCGAGAGCATCGCGCCGATGACGACGTGCGGCAGCCCCAACGCCGCGCATTGGATCTATTCGCTCACATTCTCGACGCGCTCAAACCACCCAGCGACGACCCGCGGCAGGCGGAGGGCGAGGCCGGCGATGGCGGTCAGCCGCGGGCCGGCAATCCGCCGCCCGATGGCGGCATTCACTCTCTGGCCGAGCTGAAGCTGCTTCAATGGATGCAAGACGACGTCAACGCGCGGACCGACGCGCTGGAGCAATCGCGCGCGGCCGGCGAACCGCTCACCGCCGACCAACGCCGCGAGTATCTTGATCTCAGCCAGCAGCAAGGGCGCATCGCCGATCTGCTCATGAAGCTGGCCGAGGCCGGCCAAGACGCCGACGGCGTTCCCTAAGCGATTAGAGGTTGGTGTGGGCACAACTTTGCACGCCTAAAGCTGGTGGCTGGGGCAGAGGCTGGGCTGCGCAAAATGTGCGGTTATTCGAGTGACACGCCCTATTCGACCCCGCGCGTTTTTGTTCCGCTTCAGGGTGGAACAGTGCTATGCCACCGGGCAAGCCGGTGGCATCTTGGTGGAACAAAACCGGAACCAACGGCGGGTGACCGTAGTCACACATTTTGCGCAGCCCAGGCGGAGCCTAAGCGATGCCCCGGCGCGAACCAACCGGGGCATCGCCCAGGCTCTGCCCCAGCCACCGCTTTTCATCCAGCCACCGCTTCCATCAAACGCCCCCATGACCGGCTTTGTTCTGCTGCTCATCATTGCCATAAGCTGCGGTACGCTGGTACAAGCGTTGGCCGGGTTTACGAGGGGCGCCTGCCTGATGTCGGTGATCGCCGCCTACCTGGGGGCGATCGCCGGACACTGGCTGGGACACGTGCTCGATTTGCCCTATGAGCCGCTGCGCTTTCGCCTCGATGGCCGCACGTTTCCGATCGCCTGGCCGATCGTAGGCGCCGCTCTGTTCCCCACAATTTTCAACATGCTGCTTTATCGCCGCCGGCCCGTCCGTTAGGCTGTTCCCAAAAGGAGCCAGCCGCCATGTCGGACGTTGTCAGCGACAAACCGTACCATTTTGTGCCACCGTACCACGGACGGTGGTGGCCAAAGTTCTTTCAGGCCTGCCTGCCTTGGTATCTTGACCGCGCGTGGGGCGTCACGCAGATCGAGTGTCGTGGCCTCGATGGGCTGCGCCACTCGATCGCCGCAGGGAACGGCGTGCTGCTCGCCCCCAATCATCCGCGCGGCGCCGATCCGTTTGTGATCGGCTGGCTTTCGCGCGCCGTCGGGCAGCCCTTCTTTTGCATGGCAAGCTGGCATTTGTTCATGGACGGCGGACTTCAAGCTTGGGCGCTGCGACGGATGGGCGCCTTCAGCATCTTTCGCGAAGGCTTGGACCGCACCGCTGTCAACGCCGCCATCGAGATTCTGGTCACGGCCGAACGCCCGTTGGTGATTTTTCCCGAAGGCACCGTGTCGCGGGCCAACGATCGGTTGAATCCGCTCATGGAAGGCACGGCGCTGATTGCCCGCAGCGCCGCCAAGCGCCGGGCGAAGACCTCGCCTCCGGGCGAGGTGGTCATTCACCCGGTGGCGCTGCGTTATCATTATCATGGCGATGTGCGCCGGGCGATCGAACCGGTGCTGGAAGAAATCGAACGTCGGCTCACCTGGCGAACCCGGCCGGATGCGGCGCCGCTCGATCGCATCGAGAAGATCGCCAACGCGCTGTTGGGCCTCAAGGAGCAGGAGTACATGGGCCAGCCGCAACAAGCCAGCCTGGGCGAGCGGCAGACGCGGCTGATCGAGCATATTCTGCAACCGCTCGAAGCCGAGTGGGTCAAGGGCGACGCCACCGGGCACGTAGTTGCCCGTGTCAAGCGGCTGCGCGGGGCGATTCTGCCTGGGCTAGTCAAGGGCGATCTCGATGAAGGAGAGATCGCGAGTCGCTGGC
>DASVHB010000752.1:0-3626 GCA_036379195.1 Pirellulales bacterium | reverse complement strand
GTCGGATCGTCGAGCAACAGCACTTTGGGTTTGGTCAGCAGCCAGCGGCCGATGATCGCTTTCTGTTGGTTGCCGCCGCTGAGGCTGGTGATGGCGGCGTCGATGCCGGCGGTGCGCACGCCGAGTCGGCCCGCGGTGTCTTCGGCCATGGCGCGTTCGCGGCGGCGGCGCACCAGGCCAGTCGGCGCGGCATCTTCGAGCGTACAGAGCGTGAGGTTCTGGCCCACCGTCATCTGGGCGAAAATGCCCAGTCGTTTGCGGTCTTCGGTCACCAGCGCAATGCCGGCGCGGCGGGCTTCGGCCGGATGACGGAAGCACACGGCCTGTCCGTCCAAGCGAACGCGGCCGCCAGGCGGTTCCGCGCTGGCGCCAAACAGGCACTCGAGCAGTTCGATGCGGCCGGCCCCCATCAAACCCGCGATGCCCAGAATTTCGCCGCGGTGCAACGTAAAGCTGATGTCATTCAACCGCCAGCCACGGGCATGTCCTGGCCAGGCCAGCGAAAGCCCTTCGACCGTCAGCACCGCGTCGCCGGGGCGCCGCTGGCCGCCGAGCTGCGCCGCCTCGATTTCACGGCCTACCATCAAGTGCGTCACCTCACGGGCGTCGGTCGCCGCCCGCTCGAGCGTCTGGATGAGCCGTCCGTCGCGCAGCACGGTGATGCGATCGGCCAGGCGAAAGATCTCTTCCATCTTGTGCGAGATGTAAAGCATGGTCACGCCGCGCTGACGCAGCCGTTCGATCACTCGGAACAGCCGGGCGGCTTCGCTTTCGGTCAAAGCGCTGGTCGGCTCGTCCATGATCAGCACCTGGCTGTCGCGGGACAGCGCTTTGGCGATTTCGACCAGTTGCTGATCGCCCACGCGCAGCGTGCCCACCGGGGCGCGCGGGTCGACGCGGCATTCCAATGCGCTCAACAGCTCGCCGGCGGCGCGCTGCATGGCGCGGTCGTTGAGCCAACCCAAGCGCGAGCATTGTTCACGGCCCAGAAAGATATTGGCCGCCGCCGAAAGCTCTTCAACCAGGTTCAGCTCCTGATGGATGATGCCGATGCCGGCATTTTCGGCGTCGCGCGTGTCGGCGAACCGCACCCGTTGGCCGCGCAGCCGCAGCTCGCCCTCGAACGAGCCGATGACGCCGGCCAGGATCTTCATGAGGGTGCTTTTGCCCGCCCCGTTTTCGCCGCAGATGGCGTGCAGCTCGGCGGCGGCAATGTCGAGCGAGACATCCGCCAGGGCCACCACGCCGGGAAAGCGCTTGGTAACGCCTCGGATGGAAAGGATCGGTGCGGGGAGACTAGGGTTGCCGGTCATCGCCAAACATTCTATGCGTGAAATCCGTTTTCGAGCGCCCAAGGCGCAAGCGAAAAGAAAAAGCCCGGCGAGCGTGTGTCAGAATCGACGCTCGTCGGGCTCACACCGCGGGTAAAGTTTCTGACGCTTCGGTGCGGTGTCCCTGTCGGCCCGCCGGCGGTGAAGCAGCCGCCCGACGCGAACGCGACGCTTGAGTGCTACTCAATTGAACTATAGCTCAAGTTTTTGAGAGAGCAAATGGCGCAGAATAGGTTCTCCTTTGACGCAAAGAGGATGCAAAGACATAATCAGATCATGCTGTACCGCCCAAGCAAGAAGGGCAGTAGCCAACGCGTCCGACCAGGGCACTTTTCATGTCAAATGTCATCAGCGACCACATCACGAAGACGCCAGAAGTTTGCGGTGGAAAGGCTTGCATCGCCGGGCGTCGCATTCGAGTTGCCGATGTAGTGGCACTCCACGAGCAGCGCGGCTACAGCCCGGATGAAATCGTAGAAATGTTTCCCGAGATTACGCTGGCTGATATCCACGCGGCATTGGCGTACTATTTTGATCATCGCGCGGAGATTGAAGCGGACTTCAAGCACGACGCCGAGGTCGCCGAAAAGCTCCGAGCGCAATTCCCTTCGAAATTGCAGGAAAAGCTCCGTGGCTGAACCCGTCCAGTTCTTTTTGGACGAGCACGTGGCGACACTGGTAGCGCGCGGGCTGCGTCAACGGGGCGCGGACGTGTTGACGATTGGCGAAGCGGGGCGCAGTGGAATGCCTGACCCAGATCAGCTTCGTTTCGCCGCGGCGCAGCAGCGGGTTGTTGTTACCTTCGACGCGGATTATCTGCAACTGGCCACAAGCGGCGCCGAGCACTACGGCGTGGCCTATTGCCATCCGACAAAGTACTCGCCCGCGCAACTACTTCAAATCCTCATCGTTCTCTTTGGCGTGATGGACAGGGAGGAGATGCGAAATCACGTCGAGTTCTTATAACACGACGTTGTTTGGCAACTCGCGGAACGGCACGGAGTCCGTTCCCTACAGAGCAACGAGGTGCGGACAGCCGGCTAGCGAGTAATGGCCGCTGGGCCGGGACTACCGGCGGCGCGAGCACAATCCCCAGCGGGTTATTCACCGCCTCCTGAACCCCTAGCCCCATCCGCCGCCATGCTCGGCCTGATGAATCGCCGCGCAACGTGCGGCGCCGACGAGCGCGGCCTGGGGCGTGAGAATCACGCGCACGGGAATCTGCTCCAATACCTCGCGCAGCCGGCCCTTCGCCGCGAATGATTTGACGAAGTCGCCTCGCTTCAGCGGACCGAGGTTCTTGGGCGCGATGCCGCCACCAATGTAAACGCCGCCGGTGGCCATGATCTTCAACGCCAGGTTGCCCGCCTCGGCGCCGTACAGAGAAATGAACCAGGCCAGCGCCTCTCGGCAAGTCGAGCAGCGATCGGCCTGGGCCGCTTGCGAAATGACCGCCGCCGGATCGCTTTGGGCAATCTCCGCCGCCACCGCCGGCGACTCGGCGCCGGGCCGCACCGTGCAAAGAAACGTGTAAAGATTGTGTAGCCCCGGTCCCGACAGCACGCGCTCCCACGAGGCATGGCCGAACTGCTCGATCAGCCAGGCGAGCAACTCCATCTCTCGCCGGTCGCGCGGGGCGAAATCGGCGTGGCCTCCCTCGCAGGCAAAAGGGCGATGATGCCGCCCGTCCCAATATAGCCCCGCTTCGCCCAGGCCGGTGCCCGCGGCGATCACCGCGGCGTTGCCCTCGGCGGCGATGCCCACCCCAACCGCCCCGGGGTTGAGCACGGCAAAGTCGTTGCTGCCCAGCCCGGCCACGCCAAACGCCGTCGCCTCCAGGTCGTTGATCACCAAGGCATCGGTCACCTTCAGCTCGGCGGCGAGCTGTTTGCCGTCGATCAGCCAGGGCAAGTTGGTGGCATGGCTTCGACCGTTCTGCACCGGCCCCGCCACGCCGAAGCACGCGATGGAGATCGAGAGCTTGTGCTCGGCAAGAAACCGCAGCGCGATCTCGTCGAGGCTGGCGTGCTCGCGACTAGCGTACGTCTGTTCGAGAATCGACGTCAGGCCGATCTGCTCGCCCGCGCGCGTGACCTCAAAGAAGCCAAGATTGGTTTTGGTGCCGCCGACGTCGCCCGCCAGAATCATTCAGGGATTTCTCCATTTTCGTCCGTCGGCGGTCATCAGGTCGTCGGCGCCGGCCGGTCCCCAGGTGCCGGCGGCATAGTTGGGAAATTTTCGAGCGGGCAGCGTGCCCCAAATGTCCAAGATCGGCTGCAAAAACTGCCAAGCCAT
>DASVHB010000751.1:0-4115 GCA_036379195.1 Pirellulales bacterium | reverse complement strand
GAAGCCGCGGAACATAAACACGAACCGCGGCCCCACACCGACGTCGATGCCAAGGGCCTCGCCGCGCGATTGCATAAAGAGCTGCGCGGAGAGGCGCATTTTGACCAAGGCTACCGCGCGCTCTACGCCCACGACGGCTCGAACTATCGAATGGTGCCCATCGGCGTGGTGCTGCCCAAATCGGCTCAAGACGTTGAAGCCACGCTCGCGGCTTGCCGCGAGTATGGCGCGCCCGTCCTCGGCCGCGGCGGCGGCACCAGCCTGACCGGCGGCTGCTGCAACGTGGCGGTGGTCATCGATATGTCCAAGTACATGAACAAGATCATCGAGCTCGACCCGCAGCGCCGCATCGCCCGCGTGCAGCCCGGCATCGTGCTCGACCAGGTGCGCAAAGCCGCCGAGATGCACCATCTAACGTTTGCCCCCGATCCCTCGACTCACAACCATTGTTGTATCGGCGGCATGCTGGGCAACAATTCGTGCGGCATTCACTCGATGATGGGGGGGCGCACGGTCGACAACATTGAGTCGCTCGACGTCATCACCTACGACGGCACGCGCATGCGCGTCGGCGCCACCAACGACGCCGAATATGACCGCATCGTGATGAATGGCGGCCGCCGCGGCGAGATCTACAGCCAGTTGCGGGCCTTGCGCGATCACTACGCCGAGCTGATCCGTGAGCGTTATCCGCAGATCCCGCGACGCGTGTCGGGCTACAGCCTCGACGAGCTGCTGCCCGATAAGGGTTTTCACGTGGGACGCTCGCTGATCGGTTCAGAAAGCACGTGCGCGGTGTTCCTGGAGGCCGACCTGCAACTCATCCACAGCCCGCCGTACCGCACGCTGCTGGTAGTCGGCTTTCCCGATATCGCCACCGCCGGCGACCACGTGATGGAGATCACCAAACACGGGCCGACTGGCTTAGAGGGAATGGACGATCGGTTAATCGAAGACCTGCGGATTAAAGCGCACGACTTGAACCTGATTCCGATGTTGCCCAAGGGCGGCGGGTGGCTGTTGGTCGAGTTTGGCGGCGACAGCCAGGCCGAGGCCGACGACAAGGCCGATAAGCTGGCGCGTGAGCTGCGCCGCGGCACGCATGTGACCGACATGCGCATCTACACCGACAAGAAGGAAGAGCGAATGGTGTGGGAGTTGCGCGAAGCCGGCTTAGGCGCGACCGCTCGCATTCCCAACAAACCCGACAATTGGGAGGGCTGGGAAGATTCCGCCGTGCCGCCCGAAAAGGTCGGCCCCTACCTGCGCGAATTGCGGAAGTTGTTGAACAAATACAACTACCAAGGATCGCTGTATGGGCATTTGGGCCAGGGCTGCATTCACACTCGGATCGATTTCCGCTTTAAGAACGCCGAGGGCGTGCAGCAGTATCGCTCGTTCATGTACGAAGCGGCCGACCTGGTGCTCAGTTTCGGCGGCTCGCTCTCGGGTGAGCACGGCGACGGCCAATCGCGGGCCGAGCTTCTGCCGAAAATGTATGGGCCGGAAATCGTGCAGGCGTTCCGCGAGTTCAAGGCGATCTGGGATCCGCAGTGGATGATGAATCCCGGCAAGAAGGTCGACGCCTACAAGATGACCGACAACCTGCGGGTCGGGCCGCAGTATCATCCGCCGCAAGTGGAAACCTATTTCAAGTATCCACAAGACCACGGCAGCTTCGCCTATGCCACCGAGCGCTGCGTGAGCGTGGGTCTCTGTCGCCGCAGCGACGCCGGCACGATGTGCCCCAGCTACATGGTGACTAAGGAAGAGATGCACTCCACGCGCGGCCGCGCGCACCTGCTGTTCGAGATGCTGCAGGGCAACCCCATGAAAAAAATGTGGAAGAGCGAGCCGGTGCGCGAGGCGCTCGATCTCTGCCTGGCCTGCAAAGGGTGCAAAGGCGAATGCCCACTACAAGTGGATATGGCCACCTACAAGGCCGAGTTTCTGGCCCACTACTACCAAGGTCGGCTGCGCCCTCGGCACGCTTACGCGATGGGTTGGATCTACTGGTGGAGCCGGTTGGCGTCGCTGGCGCCGCCCTTGGCTAATTTTGTCAGCCAGACGCCGGGGCTGAGCATGCTCTTCAAGCTGGCGGGCGGAGTATCGCCGCACCGCAAAGTGCCGCCCTTCGCCGATCAGACGTTCAAGGAGTGGTTTTTTGAGCGCCCGGCCCGCAATGTGGGCGCACAGCGCATGATTCTCTGGGCCGATACGTTTAACAACCACCTGCACCCCGAGGTGGCCAAGGCCGCCGTCGAGGTCATCGAATCGGTCGGCTGGCAAGTCGTCGTTCCGCGCGAGTCGCTCTGCTGCGGACGCCCGCTTTACGATTACGGCATGCTCGACACGGCGAAGCGGCTGTTGCAGCAAATCATGAACACCCTACGGCCCGAGATTCAGGCGGGCACGCCGATCGTCGGCCTGGAGCCTAGCTGCACGGCGGTGTTCCGCGATGAACTGATGAGTCTGTTCCCCATGGACGAAGACGCCAAGCGGCTGAGCCATCAGTTCTATACCCTGGCCGAATTCTTGCAAAAATACGCGCCCGATCACGAGTTTCCGCTGTTGCGGCGCAAGGCGGTGGTACACGGCCATTGTCATCACAAAGCCGTCATGCGGATGGGCGCCGACGACTACATGTTCAAAAAGCTGGGTATGAATTACGAGATGCCCGACACCGGCTGCTGCGGCATGGCCGGCTCGTTCGGCTTCGAGAATGAGCACTACGAAGTGTCGATGAAGGTGGGTGAGCATAAGCTGCTGCCCGCGGTGCTCGCAGCGGAAAAAGACACGTTGATCGTGGCCGACGGGTTTAGCTGCAAGCACCAGATCATGGAAGGCACCGATCGGCGGGCCTTGCACCTGGCGCAGGTGTTGCAGATGGCGATGCATGAATCGCCCGACGGTCCCGCCGCGGGTTACCCCGAGGCCCATTATCCCGATGTGCGCTTTGGCGGGCCGGAGCGGAAAAAAGCGTTGGCCCGCACCGCGGCGGTGCTCGGCGTGGGAGCGTTAGCCGTGGGCGGCGCCGCGCTGGCGGTCAAGCTGGCCTCGAACCAACGCAAAAAGACGAAGCACAAAAAGAAGCCGGCGATGATTGGCCGGATTTTTGGTTGATCGCATCAAACCATCGGCGGTGGCTGGGGCAGAGGCTTGCCGACGCCCTCCGGCCACCGGCGCAGGTTAGCGACGGCGCGGCGTCGGTCGCGGCAAAGGCGTTGACGTGGTTTCGAGGATCAAAACACGGTGCAAACGCAGATGAAAAAACTCGTTCTGAAACAACTTCCCCGGCTGCTCGCCGCACGTTCGCCCAAAGAGAAGGCGCTGGTGGCCGGAGCCGCGGCGTTCGTGGCGGGCGTTTGGGCCTGGCGAAAACTCAGTCCCCAACTGATCGTCGCCCCTGGCTGGCCCGGCAAAACGCCTAAGTGGAGTTCCAGCGCCAAGCAGGCCATCGGCGCCGCACTCGATCGTAATAGCCCCGTCTGGTTCACCATCCATCAAGGCATTCTCACCGAGATCTTTTATCCGCGCGCCGATCAACCCTCGATTCAGCGGATGGGCTTTATCGTCACCGGACCGCGCGGCTTTTATTCCGACGAGATGCAAGACACCGACCACGACGTGCGCTATTTGGCCGACGGCGTGCCGGTGGTGCAGTTGACCAACACCTGTCACCGAGGTCATTACCGCCTGGAAAAAACCATCTTCTCGCATCCGCACCAGCCAGCGGTATTGCAAATGACGCGTTTTGTGCCGCTCAGAGGCCGCTTGGAAGACTACCACGTTCACGTCTTCGTCGAGCCGCACTTGGGCAATCAGGGCTGGCGCAACTCGGCCTGGGTGGGAAAACATAAGGGACGCCCGATGCTGTTGGCGCGCCGCGACGGGCACGCCATGGCGCTGGGCGCCTCGGTCGAATGGCGGAAGGCTTCGGCGGGTTTTCACGGCGTCTCCGACGGCCGGCGACAGCTTGTGCGCAAGGGCCGGCTCAAGCAGGTCTATCGCCAGGCGCCGCGCGGCAATGTATCGCTCATCGCCGAAATCAATTGCCAGCAAGACGACGGCGAGTTTCTGCTGGCGCTGGGCTTTGGTGAATCGAGTTCCGAGGC
>DASVHB010000750.1:0-3018 GCA_036379195.1 Pirellulales bacterium | reverse complement strand
TACAAAGGCGCAGCGCGCTGCGCATTTGAAGTTAGAGGCGGAATCGATGCGCACCGCGGTGCGCATCGCGCGTGCGTGGTCGCCCGGGCGTTCGGCTGAGCGGCGGCGCGATGTCGGTTCGCCCAACGCGGAACGGGGTCCGTTCTCTACCGACTCGTGCGGTCGCACCCCGAGGCGTTGAAAGAACTGCGTGCGAAGGCGCGACAGGGTGACCCGCCAAACGTTCTGCTTATTTGCGCTCGCGTTGCTTTTGCTTGCGCGTCGCGGCTGAGCCGTTGCCGGTTGGGGCGGGATTAGCCCGAGCCGGCGTCGCCGCGCTGGCCGCTCCGCCCGGCGAGGGCTTGGCCAACGTCTTAGGCAGCAGCTTGCGCTCGGCGATGCCCCACAAACTCGAAGCGATGAAATACAGGCACAAGCCGCTGGCTACTTTGAAAAACATGACGCCCATGAAAATCATCATGTATTGCATCATCTTTTGCTGCATGGCGGCCTGCTCGTCGGCGGGCGGCGGCAGAAACATCTTTTGCTGCCAGATGAACAAGCTGATGGTGACCAGCGGCAAGATGTTCAGATAAGGGCCGAGCCAGCCGGTCTCGCCCGTCAGGTAGTCCCAGGGAATCGCTCGCTGCCAATACCAAAGCATGTCGGGGGCGCCCAGGTTCGAACACCACCGCACCGACTCGCTGATCAGCGGAGCTTGGCGCAGCTCGATATCGACCGACAGCGAGCGATACAGCCCCAAAAAGATCGGCAACTGAATCAGCGCCGGCAGACAGCCACTGAGCGGGTGAAAATTATGCTTGCGATAGAGCTCTTGCTGCGCCTTGAGCCGCTGCTCAGGGGCGTTTTTGTATTTCTCGGCGATTTTCTTCATCTCGGGCTGTAGCTCTTGCATCTTCGCCGCGTTCATCGCCTGCTTGCGGCTGATCGGAAAGATGCACGAGCGCACCAGCACCGTGAGCATGATGATCGACAGACCGTAGTTGCCCACCAGGCCATAAAAGAAATGCAGAATGGCCAGCATTCGAATCGAGACCCAGCCAAACCAGCCGTAGTACACCAGGTCGCCCAAGCCCTGCGGTTGGGCGTACTGGGCCAACAGTTCGGGGCGTTTCGGCCCGGCGAAAATCTGGAAATCTTGCGCCAGCTTCGCGCCGGCCGCCAGTTCGGCCGGTTCGCTGATCAGCCGGCATGAAACGTCGACCAGTTTCTTGCGATACTTGTCGTCGGGCACGGGACCGACGCGAATCGGCTCGACCTCGGCGAATTTCGCCGTGCCCTCACCCCGAGGAATCAGCACCGAGGCGAAGTATTGCGCATCGACGCCTGCATATACGACGCTAGGCGTTTTGAAGCGAGGCGGCAGCTTGTCGTCGGCGATGCGACTGGCCATGATTTGAGAGTATTTGAATCCATTCTCCTCATAACCGAGCACCACGTCGCGGATGCCGGGCGAGTTGGTCCACTCATGCCCGATCTTCGACGAATACGCGTACCACCAGCCTTCGGTGGGCAACCCCGTCGGACCGTCGAGGCGGTAAGCCACTTTTTTCGCCTCGTCGGAAGTATTCTCAATCTCAACCCGCAAGTTCAGGTGATAGGCCGGCGCGTTTTTCTCGTCTTGCTGGTCTTGCGGCAGCCGATCGATGCTGTAGGTTTTCGTGATCTTGAGCTGCTCGTCGTCCAGCCGCCATTCAAACGCCACCTGATCGGGCTTTTTGGGATCGCGCCGCACGGTCCAGTTGCCGGTGCGCAGCGCCAAGCCGGGCAACTCGCTCTCGTCATCATCGAGTTTTGTGCCATCGATGCTCTGCATCGTGAGCAAGAACGACAGTGGGTCTTTGCCTTCGGGGCGAACGACCTCCAACGGACGCCGGGCCAAGGCGACCGAAAGAGATTGCTGCTTGCCTTTGCGATCGACCGACAGTTCGACCACGTCGCCCGGCTCTTTCTGCCGCACGGCCAGCTCCAGCTCGATCGGGCCGCCGATCGCTTCGCCATCGAATGCGGTAATGATGTCGCCTGCCTGCACGCCGGCGCGGTCGGCCGGAGTGCCGAGGCCGACGATGCGGGCGCGGCAGCCCCGTTTGCCTTTGGGCAGTTCGCCCTCCAAGTGGCCCAGGTAACCGCCGCGGTCTTCGATGTCGTGGAACCGCGGGCTATTGAGCTCGATGCGCTCGACGGCGGCGCCCCGGTTCGTGAGCGTGACGAGCATCCGGTACGGCTGCGCGGGATCGCCTGAACCGAGCGTGACCCACTCGGCGGCAACGTTGTTGGCTTGCGCGGCCGGCCTGGGCTTCGGTGCCGCTTCGCCATTTCCATCGTCTTCGGCGTTAGCGCGCTTGTCGCCCGGCTTGTTCGCTTGGGCGAGCTTTTTCGCCTCCGCATCCTTGCCGGCGCCGTCCGCTATCTTTCCCTTTCCATCGGCTCTCTTTTCGGCGGCCTGATTGGCTTGATTGCGCGGGGCGGCCGGCGGGCGATGCTTCTGCATCCACCACATGATCGCGAAATTGGCGATCAACACGGCGACCGACGCCAACAAGAATTTTTGAAACTGCTTATCCATGCGATCCAGTTATGTAGTGACCAAACGATATTCCAATAAGCGATTCACTAAGCACGTGCGACACGCCTCCGCAAGAGTGCCACGGCATCCGTCGCGGCGATTTCCACGACACACGGGGACTGCGCCTTTTGCGCCGTGGCCGACGCCACGGCACCCTGAAGCTTGCTCTGGGCCAGATTGCTGTGACAACCTTCGGCGACGATCGGCTGCGCAAGCCACGCCACCACGATTAAGGGCCGGTCATCGTCCCTCGCGAAGGCGGTCACCCAAAAAATTGTCGAGTTCCGGCGTCGCGTAGATCTTCTCAATCGTCTTTTCAAAGGGATACTCGACCCGGCGGAACTTCAGCATCTCGTCTTCGAGCACCACATAGCACGCCCGCGGGTCGCCGTCGCGCGGCTGCCCCACCGAGCCGACGTTGACCATGGTCTTCTCGGGCGTGAGACGATATT
>DASVHB010000749.1:0-2701 GCA_036379195.1 Pirellulales bacterium | reverse complement strand
CTGGACTGGGGGCAAGACCTGATCGGCCTGCGACAATACCTGGAGCGGGAGGGCATCGAGCAGATTGACCTGGCGTATTACGGTCGCGTGCCTCCGGAGGTGTATGGCATTCGCTACCTGCCCGCTCTGCCAGCCGCCATGGGAAAAGCGCCAAGCCAGCCCCGGCGACAGGCATTCCGACCCAAAACGCGGCACCTGGCGATTAGCGCCAATTTCCTGTGGGGGCGCACCTACCTCGTCAATGGTGACGCGCGGTATTGGCTGGAAACCGCCGAGATTTACAGGCCCTATCGCCGCCGCAAACCGAAGGCAATCATCGGGCACACCATTTATGTGTTTGAACTGGGGAACTAGGATTTGAACCTAGACTAAATGGTCCAGAGCCATTCGTGCTACCGTTACACTATTCCCCAAAACCGCTCAATTCAGCGTAGGAACACGCCTGCGCGGAGTCAAGTGCAGCCCTCGCACGCCCGATGCCCATCGCACAAGCCAGTTTCCCATTCACTCACGAACTAGCCGGGGCATCGCGAGGCTTTGTCCGAACCACCCAAGTTAAGATTCTCTATGCGCCACGACGACCGACGCGATAACGAACTGCGACCGCTCAAGATCAAACGACGCTACACTCGTGCGGCGCCTGGCAGCGTGCTGATTCAGGCCGGCCGCACCACCGTGCTTTGCACCGCCAGCATCGCCGAAGAGGTGCCGCCGTGGATGAAAGGCGAAGGCCGCGGTTGGGTGACCGCCGAATACAACATGTTGCCCGGCAGCACCAGCCCGCGCAAACCGCGCGAGCGGGGCGGCAAGATCGATGGCCGCACCACCGAGATCCAGCGCCTCATCGGGCGCAGCCTGCGGGCGGTGGTCGATCTGGCGGCGCTGGGCGAACGCTCGATCACGGTCGATTGCGACGTATTGGAAGCCGACGGCGGCACGCGCACCGCCAGCGTGACGGGGGCGTTCGTGGCTTTGGCCGACGCCATCGCGACCATCAAAACGTTGCCCGACCCCAAGCGGCATCCCTTGCTCGACAGCGTGGCCGCTGTCAGTGTGGGGCTGGTCGAGAATCGCGCGGTTCTCGATCTCGATTATCGCGAGGATTTTGCGGCCACGGTCGATATGAACGTGGTGATGACCGGCGCCGGACGCTTTGTCGAAGTGCAAGGCACCGGCGAAGAAGCGACTTTCAGCGAGCAAGAACTGTCGACGCTGGTCAAGCTGGCACGAGCGGGCATCGACCAACTGCGCGGCGTTCAACGGCAATCGCTGGGCAAAACCTGGCGGTGGCGATGAATTTGGCATATTGGCCCATGTTACTCGTTAATGGCGCGGTCGCGGTGCGGTACTTAGCTGGGGCATTTACAGACGTATGGCCGCTGAATCCGCAGGCGCCGTGCCATGTCGACGATTGCGCTCGATACCGATCATCTTTCGCCACCGCGCCGGCCGCCCGGCCGTGCCCAGGGATATCACCGCTGGAGCGATCTGCTGTTCATTCACTGGCGGTTGCCTGCCGAGGCGGTCGCCGCGCTGTTGCCGCCGGGCCTCACGCTCGATACCTGGCAAGGCGACGCCTGGGTAGGGCTGGTGCCGTTTCGGATGTCGGGCGTGCGCCCTTGGTGGTCGCCGTGGGGAGTGGCGTTTCCCGAAACCAACGTCCGCACCTACGTCCAGTGGGAAGGCCGCGATCCGGGTGTTTGGTTCTTCAGTCTCGAAGCGAGTCATCGGCTGGCGGTTTCGATCGCCCGCGCCGGGTGGGGGCTCAATTACCACCACGCGCGGATGAAAGTGACTCGGCGGCGCAATCATGTTCGCTATGAAAGCCGACGGACCGCTGATGGCGGCGTCGTTTGCGACATTGAGGCAAGGGTTGATGAGGCGTCGTTTTACGCCCAGCCCTACACGCTCGAGCACTTTCTGATCGAGCGGTACGTGCTCTACACGCGGTCGGGCGCCGGACGGTTGTTTCGCGGGCGGGTTCATCACGAGCGTTATCGTTTGCAGGCGGCTCGTTTGCTGCACCTCGACGAGTCGCTGCTCGCCGCCAATGGGATTCAGCGCAGTGGCTCACCGGACCATGTGGTGGCATGCGGCGACGTGGACGTCGAGATTTTTCCGCTCGCGCCGGGCATTAAGTAGTAGGCAAACTCCGTGTGCCGCAAATGCGTGTCGTATGGCGCGGCACAAGTTCGCGTGAGGACGGCGCGTGATGGCTCAAAGCTTACGGCACACGGAGTGTGCCTGCTACTTAGGGGCGAGGATTTAATAACTTCCCCGCAGATGGTACACCGTAACATCAGCCGCGGGGGCAGTTTACGGAGAATCAGTGCTCGAATCGGGGGAGGTTATTAAATCCTCGCCCCTTAGCGTCGCCGCAAGCCAGCGCCTTAAGGGGCCATAGCGTCATGCGGTTCCCAAAGCTCGAAGCGATTTCCTTCCGGATCGGCTGCCCAGCCGAAGCGGCCGTTTTCATATGCTTCGACGCGGTCGTCCACCGAGGCGCCTGCCGCCCGGAGCTGGGCCAGCATGGCGTCGAGATCGCGCACGCGATAGTTGATCATATTCATCTGGTCGGCGCGGCCGAAATACGCCGAGTCTGACGGAAACGCAAACCAGACGGTCTCTTCGCCGGCTTGCTGGCACTTCAAGCTGCCGTAGGTTTGCCCGGCCTCGATCGGCACGCCCAAATGTTCGCGGT
>DASVHB010000748.1:0-20124 GCA_036379195.1 Pirellulales bacterium | reverse complement strand
ACGCGCCGCTGCCAGCGGAGAGCGTGCCGGTGATGGGATAGCTGCCGGCGTTGGCCGTGGCCGTATCGCCGGTGCTGGCGTACGTGATGCCGAGCGTCTCGCCGTTGATGCCGGTAGCGATGGTCGTTCCCAAGTCTTTGGCCAGATCGGCCGGGCTGCCATAGACCTGCTTGTCGTTGCCGATCGTGTAGGTGAAGGCGTAGGGATCGACCGTCAGCGTGCCATTGGTCAACGTCACCGTGTAATTCGACAACGCGCCGCTGCCAGCGGAGAGCGTGCCGGTGATGTCATAGCTGCCAACATTGGCCGTGGCCGTATCGCCGGTGCTGGCGTACGTGATGCCGAGCGTCTCGCCGTTGATGCCGGTAGCGATGGTCGTTCCCAAGTCCTTGGCCAGATCGGCCGGGCTGCCATAGACCTGCTTGTCGTTGCCGATCGTGTAGCTGACTTTGGCGGGCGTGATGGAGAACGAGGCCGGCGAGCTGTCGGCATTGGGGTAGCCGGCGACGCCGGTGAAATGGGCCACCACCGTGTAGTCGCCCACGTTGATGGGTGCGCCGGGCAACGGCGTGGCCGAGGCGATCTGGGCGGCAGTCAACGTGCCCTGATAATAAGAGTAGCTCAGCGACGGATCGCCGAGCGACGCCAACACAGTCCCGTTTTGCCCAATGACGCTTGCCGCGGTGACCGAGTAGGCCGACCCGTTGTAGACGCCGCCGAGGTCGGCGACCGTAACGGTCGGCGTCAGCGTCTGGGTCTCGTAGGCGCCGATGTCAGGGGCGGCGTGGCGCGGCAGTCCGCGCTGGTCATCTGCCAAGGAAATGAAGTCGCCGACGGCGTGTGTCGTCTCGGTCGTGCCGTCTTGCGCGCGGAGGACGTTCAAGGTATCGGGCGTGGCGTTGAGCTGTTGAATCTTGACGATCTCGCTGCCGATTCTGAGCAAGTCGCCCGCGGCCAGAAACGTGGTGGCGTCGACCGTGATGGTGTCGGAGTTGTCGGTGGCGTTGAGCCCGCTCTGCAGGGCTGCGAGTGCCGCGGCGGCTCCGAGGGCGGGATTTGGAGTATCCGCGGCGCCGGGCGTCAGTGCGATCGTTTCCGTCGGACCGCCGTTGTCGGCCAACAATGGATTGCCGGCGGCGTCGGTCATCAAAACCTGCGCCAGAGGCGCGTCAATCACGTTGGCGTGGCTTAGGGCGGAGAGCGAGCTATCAACGTTCGCCGCACTGGCGGCGCTGTTGCCGACCACGATCGTATTGACGAGAGTGAGTGTTCCACCGCCATCGGTGGCCGCGCCTCCGCCGCTGCCGGCGCCGTCGGCGGCGCTGCCGCTGCCACTGCCGCCGGTTGCCGTATTACCGCTGATCGTGTCGGCGACCAAGGTGACACTGCCGTCTTCGTCAAGCACGCCGCCACCCTCGCCATTGCCTGCGGCGGGGCTTGTGTTGCCAACGGTGGTGTACGTGGCGTCGCCGCCCAGGGCGCGGTTGCCGCTGATGGTATCGTTGGTCAGGCTGACAACGCTCTGATAACCAGCCAAAACGCCCCCGCCGCGGGCGCTGCCTCCGAAGGCGCCACTTGGGCCAAGCGCCGCGCCGCCCTGAACCAGGTTTCCGCTGATGGTATCGCCGCTCGACGTGTATTTGCCTTGATACCCAATGACGACGCCGCCGCCCGCCGCCCCGCCGCCTTGCCCGCCTCGGCTGAGGCCGACCGCCTGGTTGCCACTGATCGTATCTTGCGACGTGACAAGGCTGCCCGAGCTGTAGATGCCGCCGCCCTGGGCTCCGCCGTTCGCGTTTGGAGTGGCGGCATTGCCGGTGATGGCGTCGCGCGTGGAGGTGATGGAACCGGTGTTGTAGATTCCTCCCCCCCAGAACACGCCCGAGTTCCCGCTGATGGTGTCGTCGGTCGAGTTGAGCACTCCATTGGTGCTGTTGGCGATGCCGCCGCCGCCCCCTGGGGCCGTGTTGCCGCTGACCGTGTCGCGCAGCATGGTAAGGCGGCCGCTATTGAAAATGCCGCCGCCCTGGCTGCCGCTTGAGCTGTTGGTGATCGCGTCGTCGCTGAGCGTGAGATTGCCGCTGTTGTACAGGGCGCCGCCCTGGCCGTAATTCGACGAGCCGGCCTGTCCGCCGGTCATCGTCAACCCGCTGATCGTGTCTCGCAAGGCGATCGGAGAGATGATCTCGGCGATGTTGAAGATCCGCGATCGATGGTGCGCGTCGATCGTAAGCTGATCGGCGCCGGGGCCTTGAATGCTTACGGGTTGATTGAGGTCCAGTTCACCTTGGATCAGGTCGATCGTGGCGGGGCCGCCGGCGAACAGAGCCGGGTCGAACGTGATGGCGACATTGCCGGGATACGGCTCACTGTCGGCCTGCGTGACGGCGTCGCGCAGCGAGGTGAATCCGTCGAGATGCGGATCGGCCAGGGTATTGACCACGAACGACGCCTGCGGCCCCTCGAGAGCGCCCACGTCGGGGCGGGTCCGCACAAAGCCGCGCTGGTCGAGCGCCAATGACAGCGTCGCTCCGCTGACGTGGCTGGCCGCGGCGGTACCGTCTTGTCCGCGAGTGATGGTGATCGTGTTGTTGTTATCGTCGACCGACGTAATGACGACAATCTCGTTGTCGATCTTGATCGCGTCACCCGCGCCAAGAAACCCGGCGTCGCCCACCGCGGCAATCGTGTCGCCGCTGGAGAGGGCGGCGCCGAGCGTGGCCAGCGGCCCGGCCGCGCCGACGGCCGGGCCTCGGGCGACCGGGGCGATGGTTTGCGTGGGGCCGCCGTTGTTCGCCAACAGGGGGCTGCTGCCGGCGCCGGTGACCAAGATGCCCGCGGCGGATTGGTTGATAAGATTGTGCCCATTGTCGCCCGTCGGCGCGGCGCCGGTGTAATCGCTTTCGGAGGTCGTGGCGCCCACGGTCGACGTATTGCCGATCACCAGGCTGTTGCCGAGGTACAGCGTGGCTTGGTTATCCAAACCGCCGCCCGCGCCGCCAGCGGCGGTGGCAATGGCGCTATTGCCGCTGATCGTGTCGTTCGAGAGCGTCAAGCGATTGTCGTTTTCAACACCGCCGCCGGAGGCGAGATTACCCTGGGCAGTGTTGCCGGTGATGGTGTCGTTGGTTAAGACCAGATCCGACCCATTCCAGATCGCGCCGCCCGAGGCGTTATTAAAGCCGGCCTGAATGCTGTTGCCGTTAAAAGTGTCACCCGTCGAAGTGGTGATGCCCTCATTGAGCATGCCGCCGCCATTGACCTGCGCTTGATTGTTGCTGATCGTATTATCGGTCAACGTCAGGGTGGCGACGTTGTAGAGGCCGCCTCCGAACTGAGCGGTGTTGCCAGTGATCGTGTCGTGACTCAGCGTGAGATTCGCCCCATTGAGAATCGCTCCCCCCTGACCGTCGTAATAGGCTCGATCTCCGATCCCGTCACCGCCCGTTAACGTCAGCCCCGTGATGGCGATTTGGTTGTCCTGCGGGCTGCCGATCGTGTCGAAGACGCGCGACTTACCGCTGGCATCGAGGGTAAGGTGGCTAGCGCCTGGGCCTGCGATCGACTCTGCACCCGTGATCCACAGTTCGCCCAGCGAAAGCGAGATTTTGGCCGGGCCGCTGGCAAAGAGCGCCGGATCGAACACCACCGAGCCGCCGCCATTGGCATTGAGATACTCGATCGCCGAACGCAGCGAAACCTGGCCGTTGCCGTTGGTGTCGACTGCGCTTGTCGACGCATCGGCGGCATCGGCATCGAGCAGCGTATTCACCGTAACCGTGGTGACTAAGTCGGTATTCAGCACGCTCACCTTGGCGGTGGCCGAAAGCGGGGTAAAACTTTGGAAGGCCATCAGTCGGCCGTTCGACAGCCCCCGGCCGGCAACAAACACCTCGCCGTTGGGCGCCACCACCACGTCCGTGCCGGAAAGGCCGGTGGTCGAGGGGATGATCTTATCCTCTAGCGTGCCATCGGGCGCGTAGCGAGCCACGACCGCCTGGTAACCGGCATAGCCGCTGTTCGGCGGGAAAGTCTGTCCGGAGACGACGATCGTGCCGTCCGGCTGCAAAGCCGCGCTCAGCGGTTCGTCGCTGGCGCCCAGATCGGTGATGACTTCGCCGCCCTTGCCGAAGTTCGAGTCAAGCGCGCCGTTTGCGTCGTAGCGGATCAGCACGAAGTTGTAGTCCGGCGGGAAGTCGTTCGGGGGGCTGGTAGCGCCGGCGACGACGAGTTTGCCATCGGGCTGGAGGACCACATCCCGGCCCTCGTCGTACCAGCCCGGCAAGTCCGTTTCCACGACACCCCCAGTGCCGAAGTTCAAATCGAGGGCGCCTTGTGGCGTGAAACGAGCCAGCGCGACTTGCGAATTGTAATTGCCCTCCTGATTGACGCCGGCTAACACGATCTGGCCGTCAGGCTGCACGACAACGCCGAACGCGCGATTGCCGAACTGCGAGGGAGCGCTGGCGATACCGTTGTCGCCAAAGCCGGTATCCAATGAGCCATCTGGATTCAGCCGGATCACGCCAAGGCCGCCGCCGTTGGCGCCCGCCGCCAAGATTTTGCCGTCCGACTGAAGTGCCAGATCCAAAACCTCGTTATAACCGCCCTGATTCAAGAGCATTTTGCCGCCGCTGCCGAAACTGCCGTCGAGCGTGCCGTCGGTGTTGTAGCGGGCCAACTCGGCATAAAAAATGGGGCCATCGCCGCCGATGCCGCCAACGACAATCTTGCCATCCGGCTGGATGAGCACCGCCTGCGGCTTATCACTCTGGCCGCTGAGGTCGTTGGTGATGGCGCCATTAGTCCCGAACGTAGTATCCGGCGTGCCATCGGCGTTGTAGCGCGAAACGGTCTCGTCGTAGAAGTTAGCAGAGGCATTGCCCGTATAGTAAAGCCCCGCGGTGACGACCTTGCCATCGTCGGGCTGCACAGCGACGGCCTGCGTCAGAGAGTTCTGGAAGACGACGCCGCCGGAGCCGAAATTCGTAGCGACGCTCAACGGCACGGCGGCGTCGGCCGCGGCGGAGATGGTGACCGCCTGCGTACCGGTGACGACGTGATCGTCAACCGCGCCGATGTTGAAGGTCGTCGATGCCTGGCCTGCCGGAATAACGACACTGGCCGGCACGATTGCCTGGTTGGTGTTGCTGCTTGACAGATTGACCGTCAGGGCCGCGGCGTCGTCGGTATTGACGCGGCTAATCGTGCCGATTGCCGCCGCCGCGCCGGCGTTCTCGGCGAACGTCGCGGGGGAAATCGTCAGCGTCAAGGCGGGATCGCCGGCCAACAGCCGCCGATCTTCGAGCCGCTCCAGGGGACGGCGGCGCCGCGGGGCGCGCTTGCGGTTTTGGGACGACGAGCGAGACGGGCGATGGCGGAGTGGAAACATGAGGCGATCCCGGGTGGAGTTGTCACGATGCCGATACCTGCCGATCTTCTCCAGACGAGCGCCTCAGGGCGTCGCCTACCGCTCCGAACGAAAGAGTCTACCGATCGGACCTCGGATTGCAAGCACCTTTTCCCGTTGGAACCGCGAAAAGAAGAGCTGGTTCGCGGCGCTAACCCGTCACCGCTGGCTGCCGCTGGGGCGCCTCGCCCGACATCTTAACCCGCATTGCGCACGTTTCCCCGGAACCGCTGAACAGCGCGCTCCACACTAACCCGACGCGCAAGCGAGGCAAGTTCAATGGCGATCCTCGCTTGCGCTTCGCGCTTGGTGTGAGCGGGTCCGCAATGCGAGTTAAAACAACCGGCGGAGGCGGTCGGCCAGCGTTGGACGCTCGCGTTTCTCGCCGTGGGCGAAAGTGCGCCACTCCTGGAGGGTTTTGAAGTTCTTGCCGGTGATCGCGCGGAGCGAATCGATCGCCCGTAGTTGCATCGCCGGGTTGGCGTCGTCCAAGGCCAGGCCCAGGGCGCCGACGGCTTGTTCGTCTTTCAACTGGCCCAGCCCACGCGCGGCAGCCAATCGCACGTCGAGATCGGTATCGGTCGACAACACCTCGGAGAGCACGCGAACGGCTTCCGGCCCGCCACGCCGCGCCCAGGCATCGCAGCAGACCACGCGAACGTCCTGGTCGCCGTCGCGCAGGCCCGCCTGCAGCATGCGTTCCGCCGTTTTCGTGGGAAACGCGGCTAGCGTGCGCAGCATGTGCCCGCGGGTAATCGGTTCGCGTTCTTTGGCCAGAAACTGTGCCAGCTCGCGCGAGGCTTGTTCTTGTTGCTCGGGCGGCAACTTGGGCGCGGCCTTGGCCAATTGGCGGATGGCCTTGGTCCACTCGTCTTGCGTGACGACTTTGCGCTCGCCCTCCTTCTCTTTGACGAACAGCCCCAGGGGGTCGTACCATTTGCGCGGCTTCGCCGAAGCGCAGCCCCAACCGCTGACGGCTAGTAAACACCAGCCGACGGCCAGCAGCGTTTGTGCGCGGCGCAAGTGCATGCCCGTGGAAGGAAAAGCCCGCCCCCCGGCAGAGCGCGAGAGATGACAGGGTGGGACTATAGCAAAGCGTCCCTTGGCGGGCCAAGGCAATTTGCGCGGGAGCGGGGCGTCGGGGCGTCTTACGACACCAACCCGCAGCGCCAGCGAGGCGGCATTCGGGCTTCGCCTCGCTTACGCTTCGGGTTGGTTTTGGGCATCGCCTCGCTTACGCTTCGGGTTGGTTTCGGGCTTCGCCTCGCTTACGCTTCGGGTTGGTTTTGGGCTTCGCCTCGCTTACGCGTCGCGTTAGTGTGGGACAGCAAGGCAAGTTAGGTCGCTGCCGAACCGGAGCGGTCGTCGAGGGGCCCGGGCGGCCCGCGCGCGCCGTCGCTGCCCCTGGCATTCCTAAGCTGCCTGCCTTGACCTAACAGCCTTGATTTGCCCGCCTTAACTTACCGCCCGGGCCGCATCGACGACACGACGCGCTTTTGCACGTCGGTCTCGAGCACGCCAAAGGCCTGCTCGTGACGCTGCACCGTGAGCTGCAAAGCGTGCAGCATGCGCTTAGCCGTGTAAAAATTCGTCACAATCCGCTGATTCACCACCACCGGCTCGGTGGGCACGCCGAACGGCTGTGGGTTGAGGCCGAAGTCGATGATCAGCTCTTCGGGCGTGCCGGTCACGCGGCAGAAATTGGCATACATGGCGTGCAGCTTGGAATCATCGACCTTGAGCTGCTGGGCCTGGGCTTGGGGCTGCGGCTGGGCCTGCGGACGAGCGGGCTGGCCGCCGGTTTCGCTGGCGGCCGCTTCGGGGGCGTTTTCCTTTTCGGGCTTATCGCTTGCACTCGACACAGATGACTCCTTGGATTTAGCCATGATGGGTTTTCCTCGTTTGCCCGCCGCGCCGCGCGGCCCGGCGTTCGTGTTCGACAGAGTTAAATATATACCACATTGGGCGACCATCCGGCCAGCGGCTATTCATGTCGCAGCGCCGCCACCGGGTCGGTCTTGGCAGCGCGCCGGGCCGGATAAACAGCGGCGAGCGTCGTGACAATCACCGCAAACAGCATGACCGTCGCCACTAACCATGGTGGAAAGACAAAAATCGCTCCGCTCAGATGCCGCCGAGCCGCTGAAGCTCGCGGCCCGCGACCGACATGGCGCCGGACGTGGGTCGATCGAGCCCGCCCAGCAGGTTGAGTAGCGTCGATTTGCCCGATCCCGATTTTCCCAGCAGCGCCACCCGCTGTCCCCGCGGCACTTCGAGCGTCACCTGATGCAGCCCGACCACCGGTGCCGCGGCGGTGCCATAACGCTTGGTCAGATTGAGGGCTTGGACGGCGTGCTTGCAGATCGAAACGTCATCGCTCGGCGACATCGACGAACTCGCAGAAGGCCGGCAGGTCATGGAATCAGCCAATCCTCCAGCCGTAGTCCCGGGATAGGCTGAAAGTCCGCTGTGTTATTGGTGACGACCGTCAGATTGTGAACCAATCCGACGCAGCCGATCATCAGATCGATTCGACTTACCGACACGCCCCTTTGAAGTAAACCACCACGAACTTCACCGAATTTTTTGGCGCAGATAGAATCGAAGTCAATCACGGCAACGTCGCGCAGTAGGTCGTTTTCGATCCGCTGAACAGCAGACGCTGGATTGTTTCGGCAAAACGCCCAAGTATACAACTCGCCCAAGACAATGGTCGGAAGGTACAAGCGGCCGGAGTGCTGAACAAACCGGTGCATCAAGCCAGCGGGCCGCTTAAGGTGAGCCGAGCATGTATTTGTGTCAAGAAGAAAGCTCATCGACGTAGCTCAGTCGGGAAGTTCGCGACGCGTGTCCCGTTTGCGGTCTTGATAGATCTGTTCGAAGATTCTGTCATCTTCATCAGTCCATTCTTCGGCCATCGATCCAGCAGATCGCCGCAATCCCTCTCCCCAATCGGCGGCAACGGGAATTGCTCTTATATGAACCTCAACATCGCTCCCCTTTTCAATGCCTGGATCGACATCCAGTTCGATCGTCTTGCCAGATATTTTGCCCTGAAATGTTTTCACCGTCTCGGCAGTCGTGTCGCTCATGCTGGGTCTCCTTAGCTCACTTTTCGCCTATAGCGTCAGCCGATATATAATACCATTTTCCTAACAAGCTCGCCTGGCAGTTGTGCACGTTCGAACGGAAATGATGGATCGCCTGCTGGCCGAACTCGCCGCAGCGAAACAGCGCTGGAGACAAACGCCGTTGTCGCGCAGGATCGAGCTGGCCGCGGCCTGCCTCGACGGCGTCGATCGCTCGGCCGAAGCCTGGCTGGCCGCGTCGTGCGAGGCCAAAGGCATCGCGCTCGAAAGCCCGTTGGCGAGCGAAGAGCTGGCGGCCGGCCCCTTGGCTGTCGCACGTTACTTGCAACTGTTGATCGCCAGTCTGCGGCAGCTCGAACGATCGGGCCGCGTGCGGCTGCTTGAGCCGATCACGGTCGATGGCCGCGGCCGGCTGCGCGTGCCGCTGTTTCCCGCCCGAGGTCTGTTCGATTCGCTGCTGTTTCCGGGCTACCGGGCCTGGGCAATCTTGCCCGACGATGTGACCCGCGAAAACCTGGCGGAACACGTGGCCGGGGCTTTTCGCCGTTCACTTGAGGACGAAGCGATCGCCGTGGTGCTCGGGGCGGGCAATGTGTCGTCGATTCCGATCGTCGATGCGCTCGCCAAACTGTTTCAGCACAACCGCCTGGTGCTGCTCAAGCTCAATCCGATCAACGGCTATTTGGCCCCCATCTTCGAAGCGGCGCTCGCCCCGTTGATCGAAGCCGGTTTTCTGCGGCTCGTGCAAGGCGGCGCCGAGGCCGGCGCCTGCGCCGTGCAACACCGCTGGGTCGATGAAGTCCACATCACCGGCTCGCTGGCCGCGCATCAGGCGATCGTGTGGGGACCGCCCGGCGAAGAACGCCAAGACCGCCAGCGGCGCGGCGAGCCGCTGCTGGACAAGCCGATTACCAGCGAACTGGGCAATGTCACGCCCTGGATTGTGGCGCCCGGCGACTACACCGAGCGGCAGCTCGACTTTCAGGCCGAAAACGTGGCCGCGATGATTGTCAACAATGCCTCGTTTAATTGCATTGCGGCGAAGTTGATCGTAACCGCGCGCGATTGGCCGCAGCGGCGGCGTTTCTTAGACAAAGTCCGCGGCGTCCTGTCGCGAGTGCCGCGCCGGCTGGCCTATTACCCCGGAGCGCGTGAACGCTTTTGCCGCTTCGTGGGCGGAGAGCCCGACCATGAACCGCCGGGCACCTTGCCCTGGACCCTGGTCTGTGACGTCGATGTCGAGCGCGAGCCGCACTGGTTTCAGGAAGAGTCGTTCGTCTGTGCCTGCGCCGAAACCGCGCTCGTGGCCGACAGCGGCGAAGACTTTCTGAAGCGAGCGGTCGATTTCGTCAACGAGCGCGTCTGGGGCACGCTGGGCGCCGGGTTGATGGTTCCCATTGGCTTCCGACGGCGGTCGCCGCGGGCATTCGACGAGGCGCTGGCACAGTTGCGTTACGGCACGGTCGGCGTCAACGTCTGGCCCGCGCTGGCCTACGCGATGATGTGCGTGCCTTGGGGCGGATATCCCGGCGCTACGTTGGCCGACCCTCAAAGCGGCCTCGGCTGGGTTCACAACACCTGGTTTCTCGACCGCGTCGAGAAGAGCGTGCTCGAAGCTCCGCTGGTCGTCTGGCCCAAGCCGTTTTGGTTTCCCACGCATCGCCAGGCTCACGTGCTGGCGCGGCGGGTGCTCGAATTGTACCGGCGACCGGCGTGGTGGAAACTGCCCGGCCTCGTCGCTCCGGCGCTGCGCGGTTGAGTTCCGGCTGGGGCGTCACGCCGCCTCGAGCGATTTCAGATCGAGCATGCCGCCTAGCGCGCTGGCCGCGGTACGCCCGTTGGCGCGCCCATCGAGACGCCAATGGCGGCGATAAAACCCTTGCGTGGGTTTGACGACCGGCTTTTCCACCAGCGGCTTCCTGGCGACGATGAACACACTCGCCACGCCATTGGGAAACCTGCCGAAACTGCGAGCCTCGAAGGCGGCTGGTTCGTAAACATACCGCCGCGGGCCTTCGTGATGGATGTTGTCGGCAGATGGAAACAGGCAGATCCAGGCCTCCAACACCTGGTAGCCGTTGGCCGTGTAAAAATCGAGGAACATGGTCGGGTTGATTTGCCAAAACCCGTGATCGACGAAGTTGTTGGTCGGGTTTTCGTGGATCGCCAGACCGCCCGGCTTCACCATGGCGTGTACGTTTCGCAGTGCCGAGGCGATGTCGAAAACGTGCTCGAGCGTGCCTCCATCGTAGACCACGTTCCAGCGGCGGTGAAACGAGGCCGGCACAGCTTCGTTGAGATCGAAGACGAACGTGGGACTTTCGTCGGGAACGAAGTCGAGCGATTCCACCGTGTCGAAGCCAATCGCAGAGAAGAGCGTACGATCGTCAATCACCTGCTGTTTGGTCCAGGGATTTTCGACGGTCGCGACCTGCGTTGGTTTCAGTTCGATGCCAAAGCGTTCGGCGTGCGATTGGAGCACGGCAAAATCAAAGTACGTATCCTGCCGGCCAAGCTGCAAAATGCTGCCTGAAAGTTGTGCGGGATATTTGTTGGCCAGAAACAACAGGTGCGGCAGTCCCTGCGACGACGCGATTCCCATAAGAGCGGCTCCGGTGGAAGAGGGGGCGGAATTATTGCCGGGCGCTCGGATTGGTTCAAGACGAACATCTGACATTGGCTCAATAAATAGACGCCCCGAACACACAGGTGCTATAATTAAAGGCAATAGCGGTAAAACTGGTGGGGCCCATGTATGGAGACGTGGCAGCGTTGATGAAGCGACCGCGGGTCGAGCCGTAGGGGGAACCTTAGCGCACCGCGATGGGGTTTCCCGGCGAGCCGGTGGCGCCCTTCAGCCGCAACGGGCAAAAGACAAAACAAAACTCATACACGCGATCGGCCGCAAGCTGCTCTAGATCGAGGTTCTCCAGGTGGTAGACGCCGTTCTTGGTCAGGTTCCACTGATGGATCGGGAATACGAGCCCTTCGCGCTCGTGAGGCACCGCTTCGATGCCCCAATTGTCTGCGCCGATCAGCGCCACCTTGCGGTCGGTCAGAAACCTGGCGGCCTCGAGACCTAGCCCCGGCTCGCCTGCAACGTAGGCTTCGTTATCGTTCAGCCATAATTTGCCGTGACCGGTGCGGATCAGCACCACGTCGCCCGGTTCGATTTTGAGCTTGGCGCGCCGCAGGCACGCGTCAAGTTCGTCGGGCGAAATGACCTGCCCCGCGGGCAGGCGGTCGCTGCCCCGCAACGCGCACACATCGAGCAGAATGCCGCGCGTGAAGAACACGCCCGCGTTCTCCACACCCAGTTTCTTCAGGCCGTACGTATCGCCGAACTCCGAGAGTTTGTTGCCATTGTAAAAATAATCTTCACCGTCGATCCGCATGCCGACGTGCCCGAGCCCGTCGAATTGCGTGCCGACCTGCCCAATTTCACCGCTGACCAGTTCGTCGTTGTAGACCATACGGTTGGTCCCGCTGGGTTGGCCGGTGGGCAAACCCGGAATGGTCAGACTGAAATGCCGTTTGCCGGGCACCGGCATGCCTTGTTCATAAATGCGACCGAGCTGATACACCTGGCCGCTTTTCACGATCCGCGCCGCGCCGGCGACTTTTTGGGCGGTGATGCGGTTCGCCGCGCCACGCTGATCGTCGGCGCCAAACTCGGAGGGCCAGAACGTTTGGCCGATCGGGTTCTCGGCATCTGGCTGAGCTGGCCCGATGGCCCAGGTGGCCGCCCCCGCCACCGCCACGCCAGCCGCCGCGCCCCAGATGAACCGCGACCAGCCCGATGGATGCGCTTGATTCGAGATTGTCAAACGGCGCCGCATGATGAGTCCTCGCAGAGTGATGGTCGATGATATGACTTTAAGCGGCTCGCCAATATGGCAAGCGCCGATCCATCATCATATAATTCCTGGTCATGACACGTTTAGCAAATTACGAACAGTCGCTTGGGAAAGATTCGAGGTGGGCGTTGAGCGGAAGTTTTGGGGCGATGACGACAGCACCTAGCCCGAATGCCCGGATGATTTACGGCCCCACAGCGTGACATTCGCGCCAACGGGCGAGCACCTGCTCGGGCGACGCGGTGCCGGTCGTGCCAAGCTGCCGCACGGTGATGGAGGCCACCAGGTTTCCCAACGCGGCTGCCTCGGTGGATCGCGCGCCGGCCAGCAGGGCCGAGACAATGCCCGCCGTCGCGCTGTCGCCCGCTCCCACCACGTCGATCGGGCCGCTGACCGGATAGCCAGGCACATGCATCGTCTGAGCCTCGTCAGGGAAGCCAGCGGCCAACATGCCGCGCTCACCCACCGTACAGAACACCGGCCGCCCGGTGTGATGAGCCAACGCTTCGCTGACGAGTCGTGCGGTAACCAAGTCGTCGGTCTCCTCGGCCAAGCCGGCTGGATTGCCGCCAACCGATGAACCGAGCGCCCGCCGGCACTCGGCCACGTTGGGCTTCAACGTGCCAAAGCGAAATTGCCCGATCCGTTGCCGGCTGTCGACGAGCACGATTTTTTCTGGCTTCCGCCGGCAGAGTTCGGCCAGATGCTCGCGGACTTCCGCAGCCACCACACCCCAACCGTCTTCGTTCACCTGGTCGAGCACCACCATGCCGTCCGACGCGTGGAATGCCGCAGTGACGTGTTCCTTGAGCTGCGCCAGTGTCTCACGACTCAGCGGCTGGTTGTTGCGCAGGTCGAGCCGGTTCAGCTCGCGCCACGCGCCCAAAGCATCGCGCCGCAACGGCTTGGTATAGGTGGGCGTCAATCTCGCCGCATCGCGCAAAATGTGCCGCCGATCGACCGGCAACCTCGACAGCGCTTGCTGCAAATCGTACGCCTGGCCATCGTCGCCGATCACCGTGACCGGCAGCAACCGCCCCACGCCGAGCGCCGCCAGATTGTTCATGATCGTGCCCAGCGCGCCGGGGCTGTTGCGCACATGGGTGATCTGGTACGCCTCGAGACCGGTCTCAATCGAGATTTCCTGCAAATCAGGATCGAGTTCGAGATAGCGGTCCAGGAACAGATCGCCGACTAGGGCGACGGTTAGCCGCGGCAGGGCCGACAGCATCTGCTCGAGCCGGTTGAGAGTGAGCATCGGTTGCGAGTCCTGGCAAAACAACGCTGCTTTCGCGGACCGAAAGCCGACTTTACCGCTCGGCAGCCAGCGCCGCCAGTCGCAAATGCGGCACGGTCTGACGATGGTCGCCGCAAACATAAAAACTTTCGCCGCCGTCGGCCACGGTCCGCACCAGAATCGTCTTCCAGGGACGATAGTAGTATTGAGGATTCGACTTCGGCGCTTCGCGGGTAAGATCACCATCGATCGGAATGAGATCGAAGGCCGCCGTGGTGAAATGGCAGATTTGCCGTTCTTGCTGGTGGGCGACATTGCGGGCCATGGCCAGCGCCTTGAGGTAAACCTCCGGCCCCATCACGGCGGTGCCGAAGCAGAGGAACACGCCGCCTTCGAGCCGAGAGACCGTATCGCAAATCGTGAGAAAATCGCGATAGCTGGCCGTGCCCCAGGCGGCCGCGTCGAAGTTGGTGTGCTCGTGCAAAATGTCGTAGCCGACGCCGATGTGCACGGTAATCGGCACACGGTGCCGATAGCCCGCTGCCAGCACACTGGTCGCTTTGTGTGGAAAATCGCTTTCCTCGATGGCTTTGCCAATCGCCTCGCCGGCGCCCAATCCTTCGGCGGCGCCGCGGGCCACCATGTCGTTGATTTCGCCGGTTTCGCGCCACAGTCCGAATTCGCCCGAGCGAATATAACGTGCGACGCTTTCGCACGTGGCGCCGATTCGGGCAAACTCGTAATCATGGATCGGCCCCGCGCCGTTCATGCCGATGTGCGAAATCAGCCCGCGTTCGATCAGGTCGATGAGTTGTCTGGCCACGCCGGCTCGAATGACGTGCGCGCCCATCAGCATCAACCGCGCGGCGCCGGCCTCGCGGGCGGCCACCAGCCGCTGGCCGATCTGCCGCAACGCCTGCATCTCGCCGGCGGCTAGCGAAGGCGGCTGATGATCGAGCGGCAGTAAGCTGTCGATGGCCAGATCGTGCTTCCGCTCGGCCAGCGGTTTGATGATCAGGCGGTGACGATCGAATTGAGGATACATTTTCGCTTTAGAATTTGGCCCGATGGCTGGGGCCGAGCCTTGGCGATGCCCCGGTGCGTCGCCGTCGAGTATAATCATTTTGCCCACGAGGTACTTGCCATGTCTGAATCGAGTGTCGTGATCTATACCGCCGCTACGCCACAAGAGGCGTTCTTGCTGCGCGACGCCCTGGCCGAGGCGGGCATTCGCGCTTTGGTGTCGAACGAGTCGCTGCAAGCGGCGGCAGGCGATGTGCCGCTAGGTTGGACCATCGCCCCGCGGCTGTTGGTCGCGCCCGAAGACGCCACAGCAGCCCGGCAACTGGCGGAAGCTTACGAAGCGCGCCGCAAGTCTGGCGTCGCGTTGCTCGAAACCGAGATCGAGCCTGGGACGCCACCCGCCCCTGCCCGCTGCCCGCAGTGCCACCGCCCGCGAACCGCCATTTGCCCGGTGTGCGGAACCGGCGGGAGCCATTTCCAGCCGGGCGAAATGTCGGGCGCGGGCGGCGCGGAGCAGGACGGTCCCGCCTTGCTCATCTGCCCGATCTGCGATGAGCCGTTTGAACCGGGCTACCTGCGGTGTTGCGAATGGTGCGGACACGAGTTTGCCGGCGGCGCCGGCGCCGCGGACCGTCGAGCCGCCGAATGCTCGCGTGATCGTCATTGGCGTGTTGACCGCCGCGGCGATCGCGGGCCTGATCGCGTACTTCGCGTTCGTGCTTGCACCACCTTAGAACGCGGTGGCCGATTTTCGCTTGCCAAGGCGTCGCGGTTCCACCGGCTCAATTTCCCAGAACGATACGGCACCGCCTGCTCCCAGGCGGCCGGCCGCGACCAGGCCCAGGCCGTCGGGCGAGAACAAGACGCGGCGGAGGTCTCCGTCCGCCCGACGTTCGAGCGTATACAATTCTTGTCCTGTGGCGACGCTCCAAAGTCGCAAGGTGCCGTCGGCGCCGCCACTGGCCAACATTTTGCCATCGGGCGAGAAATCGACACAGGTCACCGCCAGTTCGTGCCCGACCAGACGCCTCGCGCGGCCGCTGGCCATCTCGACCAGTTCGAGCCGGGCGTCGTCGTAGCCGATGGCCAAGGTCCGCCCGTCGCTGGAGCAGGCGAGGCCGTAAACGTGCGGGGGCAGTCGAAAGATTGGCTGCGGCGTTTTCGCCAGCGGAAGCGGCCAGCGCCAGAGTTGCGGGTGTCGTGCCGCGATCAGACTGACGCCGTCGCCCACAAACATCGGCGTGCCGTTCAATTCGCCAATCCGCGATTTCATCTCGCCGCTGGCGGTGTCCCACAACTCAATGGCCCCGCTGCCATCGTGTGCCGCGAGCCAACGCCCGTCGGGAGAAACCAGCAATTGATGCACCGCGGGTCCGCGGCGGTCGATCCAGGGTGCGCTGGTTCCGTCACCACGATCGAGTCGCAATTTGCCTTGAGTGTCTTGCAGGATGAGATCCTCGCCGCGCCAGCCAATCACCGGCCCGGAAAGCCATTCTTGCGGCGCCCGCTTGACGGGATGGGCGGCGCCGCGCCGCCAACGCCACAGGTCGCGCATGCTGGCGAAGGCCAGCGTGCGGCCGCTGGCCGAAAACGCGACATGAATAGCCACGTCGGGAGTGGTCACGCGCCGAGGCCAGCACGCAGAGGCGATGTCCCACCGCTTGACGCTGCAATCGCGGCTCGAGGTGGCCAGCACGCGATTATCGGGCGAAAAAGCCACGCCCCACACGCGGTCGCCATGCGCGCCGGTCTGCGCGACGAAGCTCTGCGCCGCCACGTCCCAAATCTGCGCCGTGCCGTCGTGGCTGCCGGCAGCCAGTAACTTGCCGTCGGGCGAGAACGCGACGTCTTCCATCACGTGCCGCCGCATGCCCAGCCGACCCAGCGGCCGCCCGTCGTCCATCGCCCACAGGCCGACCACACCGATGTGATCGCCGGTGGCCACGGTTTTGCTATCGGGCGAAATGGCCACCGCCAGAAACGACGCGTGCGGCGCGCGAACGCGCCATAGCGGCTCGCCGCGTTCGACGTTCCAGGCGATCATGAACCAATCTTCCGCAACCGACACCAGCCTGCCGTCGGCCGCGAAGGCCAGCGCATCGACACTGCCCTGATGTTCGGAGAATCGCTTGTCTTCTCGCCGCTGCGCCACGTTCCAGATAACAATCAGCCCCTGATGGTCACTCGAAGCCAGCCGTCCGTCGCCCGAGAAGGCCAGGCTTCTCACCTCGCAATCGTGGGCGTTTAGGTCGCCCGCCGGCTCGCCGTTGGCCGTGTGCCACAGCCGTACCCGATGGTCGTCGCCCCCGGTGGCCAGCAGCTTGCCGTCGGGAGAGAAATCGAGCGTATTGACGTCCGACTCGTGCGCGGCGATGCGATAGCGCACGGCGCCGGTGCGGGCGTCGTGCACGACCACCTCGCCTTCGCAGGCGGCCGCCAGCAGAGCGCCGTCGGGCGAGTAATCGACCTTGAAAACCTCGCCCGGATGGTCGAGCGATTGGATTTCTGTACACCGCCTTTCCGCCGCGGCGTGCAGCCACTGCCAGGCGAATCCGCGGAGATCTTCTTCTCGATCGCTGGGCAACTGGTGCGCGAGCAGCTCGTGCGCGCGTTCGATTTCGCCGTGTTGATAGGCCTGCGACGCCAGGCGCGTCTCGGCCTCGGCCAGCAGGCGGCGATTGGCGCCGGCGCGGTCTTCGGCCAGGCGTTTTGCGGCCAGGGCCTCGTCGCGCGAGCGGGCGATGAGAAGCGTACTGATGGTCAGGCCGACCACCGCCAGGGCGAGCCCGGCCACGGTCGCGGCCACAAGTCCGCGCCGCCGCAACGCCCATTTCCAGATGCGCTCGATCGCGGTGGGCGGCTTTGCCCGGATCGGCTCGCCGCGCAAATAGCGCCGCAGATCGGCGGCCATGTCGCCCGCCGTGGCATAGCGGTCGGCCGGCGTTTTTTCGAGAGCCCGGTGGGCGATCGTTTCCAACTCGCGAGGAATGCGCCGGTCGAGCTTGCGCAATGTCCGCGGCTGCGCAAAGGCCACCTGCCGCAACAACTCGCCGCGGTCGGCCCCGGCGAACACCGGCCGCTGGGCAAGCAGCTCATACAGTGTCGCCCCCAAACCATACACATCGCTGCGTTGGCCGATGGCCGCCGGTCGCCCGAGCGCTTGCTCGGGACTCATATAGCGAAGTGTGCCCAGCAGATCGCCGCTAAGCGTCAGCCCCGCCTCGTCGCCAAACCGCGCGATGCCAAAGTCGGTGATCCACAGCTTGCCGTCGCGATCGATCAACAAGTTCGACGGCTTCACGTCGCGATGGACGACGCCTTGCGAATGCGCGTGCTCCAGGGCCTCGGCGGCTTGAGCGATCCACTCGGCCGCCCGCTGGTGGCGATGGTGGATTTTGGCGTTTGGATTTTCGATCGCCGCGAAGCCGTCCCGCTCGCGCGCGTGAGCGGCCGGTGCGTCGGCGGCAGGTTTTGTATGCTGGATGCTAGGTTTGGCATGGCCACCGCCCGATGGCAAACGAGTGTTCGCCTCGGAAATGGCGCAGGTAAGCGTGCCCAACTCGTCGTCGTCATCGGCGCTGGCATGCCGCAAACTCGAAATCCGATGCCCTGAACTCATCTCCGCCAGCGTCGCTCCCTCGACATAGCGCATGGCGAAATAATGCACGCCGTCGTCGCAGCCGACACAGATCACGTCGACGATGTGGGGATGATTCAATTGAGCGGCGGCACGGGCTTCGTTCTGAAACCGCCGCAGCCGGACGGGATCGAGCATGCCCGCCATGGGCAACACCTTGACCGCCACCCGCCGGTTCAGCGAGGTTTGCCGCGCCTCGTAAACCACGCCCATGCCGCCGCGTCCGATCTCGCGCACGAGCTCAAAATCGCCGAGGGTCCGACGGGGGATGTTCGAGTCGGCATGCTCGTTTGCCGGAGGCGACTCGTGCTCTCGTTCGCTTTCGAGCGATGGCGTGAAGGGCCGCGCCGGGCGGTGCGCGGCGCTTGGCGATTCGGCTGCTTTCATTGCTTGACCCCTGAATGCTGACCTTCCACGGCGATCGATCGCCGTAGTTTCGACGCCTCCAGCACGCGAGATCATTTTATCGGCAATTCCGGCCCGCGCCCATTGCGGACGATCGATCACCATTCCCACTCGTTCTCATCGAAGTAGCTCGTCGCATTTGCGTCGAGCAAGGCATCGTCTTTTCGGTGAGCCATCTGCTTGAAAGCTTCTGCCCAGCCGTCACGCGGATGGCTGGCCGGCCGAATCATCAGCGCGTCGCCCTTTAAAGAGATTTCAACGTCGTCCGTGAGACCCGATTGCTCAATCAACGTCTTAGGAATGCGAATCCCTCGCGAATTGCCGATTCGTACGAGACGCGTTTTCATGCCCTTTGCTCCTAGCTCTGTAATTACAATGTGTCTTCCTTCGGGTGTAGATGCAACTTGGTTCCACAAATGGGCTGGTTGCCGGGGCAGTCGGCCAGCCGCCCCTGCCAGGTGTCGCGGCGGGCGAACTCGGCGTCGAGCGCGATGCGCAGACCGGGCTTATCGAGACACCAGGCGGGGCCAATCAGATAGTCGGGCGGAGCATCGCCGCTAATCCGCTCGACCAGGCACTCGGCCGGCAGGCGCTCGAGAAAATCGACCACGGTGCGAAGATAATCATCTCGCTCCATCAGCTTTATCTCTCCCGACGCCACCCACTCGGCCAGCGGCGTGTGCTTGACGGCGTAAAGATTATGAATCTTGACCGAGTCGATCGACAGCCGCGCCAGTTCGCGGGCGGTGGACAGCATGTCTTCATGCGTTTCGCCGGGCAGGCCCAAGATCACGTGGGCGCAGATCTCAAAACCGCGGCCGCGGCTGCGCTCGACCGCGTCGAGAAAGGCGTCGTGATGGTGGCCGCGATTCATCCAATCGAGTGAGCGATCGTGCATCGTCTGCATGCCATACTCGACCGAAAGATACGTCTGCCCGGCCAATTCGGTAAGCAAGTCGAGCACGTCGTCGGGCACGCAATCGGGGCGCGTGCCAATGGCCAAGCCCACCACTTGCGGATGGTCGAGGGCCTCGAAATACAGCCGCCGCAGCCGCTCGACGGGGGCATACGTGTTGGTGGCCGGCTGAAAATAGGCCAGAAACCGCTCGACGTTTTGATAGCGTCGGCGGAGCACGCGGATGCCGTGTTCAAGCTGCCCGGCAAGGGCGGTGCGGGGAATCCGCCGGCTGGGGCTAAAGCTGCGATTGTCGCAAAACACGCAGCCGCCGGTGGCCACCGTGCCATCGACGTTTGGGCAGGTAAAACCGGCGTCGAGGCTCACTTTTTGCACCCGGCCCCCAAACCGCTGCCGCAAGTAACTATTGTACGAAAAGTATCTTAGGCCCAGCGAACGCCAGGCCGGCGAACTTCGTATGACAGCGGAGTTCATTCCGTTTCCTTGGGGCGGGCGGCTCGCCGATCTTAAATTATTGACGCGACCGCCGCGCAAATTTAGACTCGACGTA
>DASVHB010000747.1:0-2867 GCA_036379195.1 Pirellulales bacterium | reverse complement strand
TACACGCGGAAGAACTACAAGATTTCGGCGACCGCGTCTTCGACCCGGTCGGTCAGTTTGTAGAGCGACAAGTCTTCGGGCGAAATCATGCCTCGGGCCAGCAGCCGCCGTTCGACGAACTCTTGAAAGCCCTGCCAGAAGTCGCCGCCCGGCTCGTCGAGCAGCACAATCGGCACCATGTCGCGTTTGCCGGTCTGCAAGAGCGTGAGCACCTCGAGGCCCTCGTCGAGCGTGCCAAAGCCGCCGGGCAGCAGGCACACCGCGTCGCACTCTTTGACAAACATCAGCTTGCGCGTGAAGAAATACTTCATGTGCACCAGCTTGGTGTCGCCGGCGATGACCGGGTTGGCCGACTGCTCGAAGGGGAGCATGATGTTCAGGCCCATCGAGTTTTCGCGGCCCGCGCCCAGATGCCCGGCTTCCATGATGCCGCTGGCCGCGCCGGTCACCACCAGCCAATGGGCCGCGGCCATCGCCTTGCCAAAGTCGACCGCCTGCTGAAAGGCGGGCTCGCTCGGGCGCGTGCGGGCGGAGCCAAACACCGTGACTTTGCGCCGCGCTCGATAGGGCGAAAAGACTTTGAAAGCATAGCGCAGCTCGCGCAGCGTGCGGCTGAGGATCTTCAGATCGCCGCGGCTGGTTTTGTCTTGGGCGAGCTTATCGGCCGACTCCTTGATCAGGGCGATCAAGTCGCTCACCCGGTCGGGCGCGAGGCCCTGCATCAGCTTGGTTGCGTCGTCGTTGGAAGCCAGCGGGTCTGCGCCGGCGGCAGTCAATGATTCCGGATCAGTCAAATCGAGTCTCCACCCACAAAGCGCCTTCCGCCACCCGCGGCGGCTGCCCAGCTTTTGGTCTTCCGTGCCGCGGGCAGATGCCAAAGCACCCGCGCGGCGCTCGTGTTAATTATATCCTACCGAGCGATGCGGCCAAAGGTTGGGCCAAGTATCCCAGTGGCTGGGGCAGAGCCTAAGCGATGCCCCGGCTGATCCGCTTCCGGGGCATCGGCAACCCTCTGCCCCAGCCACATCAAGCGCAGATAACACCGGCAACCCAGCGATTCAACGTTTCGCGGCGGCCGGCTCAGTCAGGTCCGGCTCGCCCGACTCGCGCTTGCGCAAATAGAGCTTGATGGGCACTTCGCCAAAAGGCAGATGATCTCGGAACACGCCCAGCAGGTAGCGGCGATAGTTTTCGCTCAGCGCCTGCGGATGATTGCAGAACAGCACCAGCGTCGGCGGCTCGACACCTACTTGCGTAGCATAATAAATCTTCGGCTGGCGATTGCGAACCAGCGGCGGCGGCGTGCGCTCGACCGCCGCTTTCAACAGTCGATTCAGGTCGGATGTGCTCACCCGCGCCCGCGCCTGCTTAAACAGCATCTGGCCATGGTTCAACAGCGCCTTGACGTTTTTGCCCGTCTGCCCGGTGATAAACGCGATCGGCACGTGCCGCATGGTGCGAAAGGTGTCTTTGAGATAGGCCACCCATTTCTCCGTCGGCAGCGTGGCGGCGAACAGGTCCCACTTGTTGACCACAAAAATGCACGGCTTGTATTGTTCGGCGATGTAATCGCAAAGCTGCTTGTCGACTTTGCTGATCCGCTCGGCGGCGTCGAGAAACAAAAACACCACATCGGCCCGGCGAATGCTGCGCTCGGCCCGGTGGCTGCTATAAAAATCGATGTCGGTGCTGATGCTCTTGCGCCGCCGCAAGCCCGGCGTGTCGATGGCCACAAACGCCTTGCCGTCGAGCTCAAATCGCACGTCGACGCTGTCGCGCGTGGTGCCCGGAACCTCGCTAACGATCATCCGCTCGGCCTGGGCCAGCGTATTGACAAAGGTGCTTTTGCCGGTGTTCCGCCGCCCGACAATCGCCACCTTCATGACCGGTTCGACGGGCGGGCCTTCTTCGATCTGGTCGGGCAGACGCTCGAAAATCTCGTCGAGCAGCTCTTGCTTGCCGCGATTTTGCTGGGTGCTGACGCGCACCAGCTTGCCGCGGCCCAGCCGATAAAACTCGTTGGCCTGGCTGTCGAGCGATTCGGCGTCAGTCTTGTTGGCCACGCACACCACCGGGGCCTTGGCATAGCGGAGCCGCTTGCCCACCTCTTCGTCGAGCGGCACCAGCCCTTCGCGCGTATCGACCACAAACAGCAGCACGTCGGCCGAATCGACGGCGGCCTCGATCTGCTCTTCGATCAGGTTGGTGAGATTATCGGCGTCTTCGACGCCCATGCCGCCGGTATCGACCAGCTCGAAATACCGATCGCCGACGCACAACAGGTGCGTGAGCCGGTCGCGCGTCACGCCCGCCTGGTCGTCGACAATCGCCACCCGTTTGTTGATCAGCCAATTAAACAGGCTCGATTTGCCCACGTTCGGGCGACCGACGATTACCACCTGAGGAACTGCCATGAGTCTATCTTACTCGGTGGTGAGCGACTGGGGCAGTGGCCGGGGTGGTGGCTAGTGGCTGGGGCAGAGGCTTGCCGATGCCCCGGCGCAGAGCATTCCTGGCTGGTGGTTGACCGGATTTGGGGGACCTTACAGGCATGTTTCGCTTATGGCATAATTTTGACTTATCACCTTGGCGAGTCGCGGCAAGCTGAACACGAGAGAACGGAATCCATGAGTGTCGACGCGAATGAAACGCTTCCCCCCGAGCTTGTGCGGCGGATGCTGTTGCAACGGCTCGAAAGCCTGGAGCGATCGGGCGTCAGAGACCTGGTCAGGCCGGCGGCCATCGCTGACGACACGATCGTTCAACCGCGGCCGACCGCCGTTTCGCCGGGTAGCGGTGAACCGCCGGCTCGATTGCCGTCGCTGATCGCGCCGCCCGTTGCTCCGCCAGTCGCCGCGCCGACGCCC
>DASVHB010000746.1:0-6153 GCA_036379195.1 Pirellulales bacterium | reverse complement strand
TCCTTCACCACCGACGCCGGGCGCTCAACGACTTCGCCGGCGGCGATCTTGTTGGCAACGTGCTCGGAAAGGACGTGTATGCGGGCCATTGGAAAGCGTTCTCAGTTGGTTCTTCGTTATTCGTTCTTCGTGATTCGTTCTTCGCAAACACAAAAACGAACCGCGGAATTTCGCGGAGATACGCGGATTGAAAGACCACCAGAAACAAACCAATTCTAATCCGCGCCCATCCGCGTAATCCGCGGTCGCCTCCGCAAACAAACCTCCGTGGTATTCGCTACCACGGGCGAATGTCCAATTGCGAACCGGGGAACCGCGGGTAAAACTTCGCGAATCGTCCAAACTTGGTTCCACTTCGGACGTCAAAAGGGTAAATTTTACGCGGCCCCAGGATGCACCCCGAAATGCTTACCATCAAGATCGCCGACGAACAGCAGCGGCTGACGCCCGACCAGGCCCGGCTGCGCGCGGCGATCGAAAGCGTTTTGCGGGGCGAAGGCATCGCCGAGGCCGATATCAGCCTGGCCCTTGTCGATGATCCGCAAATCCATGAGCTGAATCGGCGGTTTCTGGCTCACGATGAGCCGACCGACGTGCTCAGCTTCGCGCTCGAACAGCGTTCGGGCTACGTCGAAGGCGAAATCGTGGTAAGCGCCGACACCGCCGCCGCCAGGGCGGTACAATTCAACTGGCCGCCCGCCGACGAGCTGTTGCTGTACGTGGTACACGGCACGCTGCACCTGGCCGGGTACGACGACAAGACGCCCAAGCTCCGCTCCGAGATGCGCCGCCGCGAACGGCATTATCTCGGCGAGTTCGGCTTGAATCCGCCTTACGACGACGACGAAGATGGCTGCTGAAAAGGCTCTGGCCCTGGTGCTGCGGGTGGTCGAGTTCAGCGAAACCAGCAGCATCGTGACGCTGTTCACGCGCGAGTTTGGCAAGATACACGGACTGGCGAAGGGCGCGAGGCGGCTGAAGGGGCCGTTCGAGTCTGCCCTTGACCTTCTCGCGCTTTGTCGGATAGTCTTGCTCCGCAAATCGTCCGACGCCCTCGACCTGCTGACCGAAGCCAAGCTGGAGCGGCGGTTTCGCCCGGCCGACCGCGACCTGTCAAGTCTTTACGCGGGCTACTACGTCGCCGAGCTTTTGAACGAGCTGACCGACGACGCCGATCCTCATCCGGAACTGTTCGACGCCGCGTGCGAAACGCTGGCCGCGGTGCGCCAAGGCGGCGCGTCGCTGGCGGCTGTGGTGGCCCGGTTCGAGTTGACGGCGCTCGGTTCGCTCGGTCATCTGCCGTCGTTGGAGGTCTGCGTCGAATGCGGCAGCCCGGTCGAACCGGCGGGACGAGTGGCCTTCGGACTATTGTCCGGCGGCGTGCTCTGCGCCCGTTGTCGGCCGGGCGTAAAGCAAGTGGTAGCGATTCAGGCCGGAACTTTGCAAATGCTCAAGCGCTTCGCCGATGTGAACAGCGACACCTGGCGGCGCCTGGAAATCGACCGCCGCGCCGCCGCCGAGTTGCGAGGCGTATTGAACCGCTATCTGGCTCATCTGCTGGGCCACCGGCCACGCATGCACGAGTATTTGGGTATCCTTTCGAGTTGACAGACGGGCAAAAGAAGAGCATGCGCGTTGGGCCGGCCAAAGCAGGAGCGATCGCCGTCAGCCTGGGGGTGGCGCTGGCGGGCTGCCGTTCGACCGCGCCGGGCGGCAAAGGGCTGTTTGGTTGGGGCGCGTCCGCACCGCGGGGGCAAGCTGCGCAAAACGCGCCGCCTGGTGCTCCCGGCTCAGCCCCTCCGCCAAATCCGGCAATGCCGCCACCGCCGAACGCCGCCGGGCAAGGCGTCGTGCCGGCGGGATATCAGCACGCGCCCGTCGTGCCGCCCCCGCCCGATCTGACGCCTATTTCGCTTGGTCCCACCGACACCGCCGAGGAACTGGCCGGCGAACAAAAGAGCTATTGGGAAAAGACCACCGAAAGGCTCTCGCCCAAGAACGTGGGCAAGGGCATCAAGAAGGCCATCGGCCGCGGCCCGAACGAGACCTTCGCCAGAAAGAAATTCGCCGAGGGCGAAGCCCTGTTCAAAGAAGGCAAATATCTGGAAGCCGCCAAGTGCTACCACCAGGCCGCCGATCGTTGGCCCGACAGCGAGCTGGAAGAAGACGCCATGTTCATGAAGGGCGAAAGCTATTTCTTCGCCGACCGCTACTCGAACGCCAGCGACGCTTACGCCGTTCTGCTTAAGAAATACGACAACTCGCGGCACCTGATCGACGTCACGCCGCGGCAGTTCGCCATGGCCCGCTATTGGGAGCAAAAGGCCAAGATCGACTCGCATTGGTACCCGAATCTTACCGACAAGACCCGCCCGATGATCGACGCCACCGGGCATGCGCTGTCGCTTTATAACAGCGTGCGGCTGCACGATCCGCAGAGCGCCACGGGCGCGGCGGCCACGATGGCCATCGCCAACATCTATTTCCGCAAAAACCGGTTTGAAGACGCGGGTTACCATTACGACCTGGTGCGCAAGGAGTTTGCCAGCCAGCCCGACTACCAATTGGCGGCTCACGTCTTGGGCGTGCGGTCGAAGTTGCGTTCGTATCAGGGACCGCAGTACGAAGCGGCGCCGCTCACCGAGGCGGAGCAACTGATCGACCAGACGCTCACTCAATTTCCGCCCGAAGTGCTGGGCGAAGAGCGCCAGCGGTTGCTGCAGGCCCGTGAACTAGTGCGGCTGGAGCGGGCGCAACGCGATTTCCAGGCAGGGGAATACTACTACAAGATCCGTTTCTATCGTTCGTCACGTTACTATTACGCCGAAGTCATCAAGGAATTTCCCGACACGCCGTTCGCCAAACTGGCCGAGCAGCGACTGGACGAAACCAAGAACTATCGCCCCGTGCCGCGCGATTACTTCGCGTGGGTCTCGAAGGTCTTGCCCGAAAGCAAGTACCGGCATCGCAGGTGACGTATGAGCATTCAAGATTCGGGATTCAGGATTCAGGGTTCCGGCAGCTCCGGCCCCGGTGGCGTGCGTCCGGCCGAATCGCTGGGCCGGCGGGACCGCTGCTTGCCATACCGGCCACAAGGGCTGGGGCTTCCGTCGCGGCCGCGGCGAATCTTGACCGCCGCGGTACTCCTTGTAGGCTGTGTCGCCCCGATGCTCAGCGGCTGCGCCGCCTATCACGTCGGCTCGCGGTCGCTCTACGCCCCCGACATCCGCACCGTCTACGTGCCGATGATCGAGTCGAACAGCTACCGCCGCAACCTGGGCGAATGGTTGCACGAAGAGCTTTGCAAGCGCATCGAACAGGTCACTCCGTTCAAGGTCGTGCACATTCAGGACGAGGCCGACAGCATTCTCAAGGTGCGGCTGATCACCGACACGAAGCGCGTCTTGATGGAAAACCCCAACGACGAACCGCGCCAGGTGCAGGCCACCTGGCAAGTCTCGGCCGAATGGATCGACAACGCCACCGGCAAAGAGCTGGGGCAGCCGGTTAATGTGCCTTTGCCGCCGTCGCTGAACCCGATCGACCAATCATCGTATCTGTTTCCCGAACTCGGGCAGTCGTATATCAGCGCCGAGCTGCAGATCGTCCAGCGACTCTCGGAGCAGATCGTCTCGATGATGGAACAGCCGTGGTAGGAGCACCGGTGTTTTCCACGTCAACGTCTGTCGGCAACGCCGCGGACGGTGGCTGGGGCAGAGTCTGGGCTGCGCAAAATCTGCAAGCGTAGCGGCTGAATCTTGGTACTGAAACCAGCGTCAGCAACCACCGGGCGAGCCGGTGGCATGGCACTGTTCCACTCTGAAGCGGAACAAAAACGCGCGCGGTCGAATAGGGCCTACTACCCGAATAGCCACACACTCAGCCGCGCGCCGCGATTCGCCCATACATTTCGGGCCGGCGGTCCGCAAAGCGGTCGATCTCGTGTTTGCCGGGCACGCGAATCACCCGCTTGCGCCGGGCCAATTCCAGATCGATCTCGGCGTAAAGCAGGGCTTCATCTTCGTGCGGCGCCTCGGCCAACACGCAACCGCTCGGCCCGCAAATTTTGCTTTTGCCAATGAAGCGAAAGCCCCGCTCGGCGCCCACACGGTTGATCGCCGCGTAATACACGTGGTTTTCCATGGCGCGGGTGTTGATGACAAAATCGGCGGTACACTCGGCGCCGGGCGGCCAATTGGTGGGCAGCGCGATCAGGTCGGCGCCGTCGAGGGCCATCACTCGGGCCGCTTCGGGAAACGCGCCGTCGTAACAGATATTCATGCCCAACCGCAACTCGCCCGCTCGGCTGATAGCGAAAGGGCGGTCGCCTGGCGTGGTGAACATGTCGACGCCCAAATACGGCAGATGAATTTTGCGATAACTCGCCACCACGCCCGACGGACCGACCAACACCGCGGCGTTGAACACTCGCTCGCCGTCGGCCTCGAGCATCCCGAAGACCGCGTAGGCATCTAGCTCGCGGCAAACCTGGGCGAGCCGTTGCGAACTGGGTCCGGCAACCGGTTCCGCCAGCGGTCGCGCCTCCTCCAGAGTTTCGAAGCAGTAGCCCGTCAGCGCGCATTCGGGAAACACCGTCAGTTGTGCGCCGTGCCCGGCAGTTTCTCGCAAGGCCGACTGCATGCGGGCGAAGTTATGTTCGCGGTCGCCAAGGGCCACATCGATCTGCGCGCCGGCGATTTTGAGATTGGAGGGCATACGTCTTAAGCGATGGTCGTGAAACAGTGAACGAAGGTTTTTTGCATGTCTCGCCGCATTCGATTGGCAACCGCTACGCCGAGCGGCGAGCGAGCCGCGGGTTGGGCTCGAAGACTTGCGACCAGCGGCCTTGCGCGTTGGGCCACAGCACACGCGCCGAGCCGCGCGGGTCTACCAATTGTAATTCGCCCGCTCGAACGCGCGGCACTTCGTCGCCGAGCTCTTCGACCACCACCCCCAAGGGCGCCCGCAATGCGACATCGTATTCAACCAGCATGCCGCGATGGACCGCGAAGGCGCTTTGGCTAAGCTGCAGCCGATCGGAAGGTGTGGGGAACGGCGGCGGCGAAAAGTGAATGGCGCCGTCGGTCGCCAGATGCGGCGAAAGGATTTGCGCGCGACCCGTGGCGTAGTCGTGCAGCAGGTCGGCCGTCAGCTCGCCCGTTTCGTGATCGAGCGTCAAGAGCTGGAAACCCGCGGCGTCGTATTCGACAAACCGGCTATGATGGCAGCCATCGCGCGAGACCTCGCCAATGACGCCCGTGTGCACGAAGGTGCAAGCACCCACGCGCGAGAACGAATCGGGGTAGTTCTGACCCAGGTGGTTGTGGGCCGAGAACCAGAGCTTGATTTGCGGGTTTTCTTTCACCAGCCGCAAGAAACGTTCGGGCCGGTCGGTGTGGTTGAGCCAGGCGTTGGGGCACTTGAGATGAATGCTTTGCAATACCCGCAGACCCGAGCCGATGATGGGCGCGTGCGAAAAGACAAAGGTGGGCCGGCGGCGGTTGCGCTCGAGCGTCGCCGCCAGCCAGGCGATCTGAGCGTCGTCGAGATGCACTTCGTGGCAGCATCCGGTGTTGGCCCGGAAGCGGGTACTCGACAAGCAGATGCCCAGCGCCGCGCCCAGGTCGACTTCGTGGTACGGTTGCCGGGCGTCAAACGCCTCGCACCAGGCGGCCACGGCCTCGGCGTCGGTGGCGAAATCGCGGCCCTCGACGTCATGGTTGCCCATCAACGTGTGGAACGGGCGATCGAAGCCGCGGAGAAAGTCGAGTCCCTCTTCAAACGATTGCCACGTGCCGCAATGGCTGTAGCCGCCCTGGTCGCCCAGTTGCACGACCGCATCGGGACAAAACTGCAGAATCTGATCGCGCGCCGCGCGATAGGCGTCGTGTTCGGGTGCTTCGTAGTGCAGATCGCCGACGACGGCGAGAGTATGCCCGCTTCGGAGAGCCATCAAAGGGTTCGGGGTTCAGGGTTCAGGGTTCAGGAACGGTGGCGTCACCACAGTCCCCGATGGCCTGGAGGGCCATCGCTCACCTATGTCCCCAAGGTAACCGATGGCGGCCATCGGCGCAAATGGTAGTTCAAGTATGCTGAACCCTGAACCCTTGAACCCGTAGACGGTGCCCGACCTCCGGTACCTGTTCGCCAGCC
>DASVHB010000745.1:0-12489 GCA_036379195.1 Pirellulales bacterium | reverse complement strand
AGGTCTTGATTGTTGGCGTCGGCCTGGGCGGCCGCCGCCGCGGCGGTTGCTTTTTCGGCGGCCGCCTTCGCCTCGTCAGCGGCTTGCTTGGCGGCAGTGTCGGCGGCTTGCTTGGCCGCCTGGGCAGCCTTGAGCGCCGCGTCGGCATCCGTTGCAGCTTTCAGCGCGGCTTGTTTAGCCGTTTCGGCGGCTTGCGACGCCGCGGCCAGTTCGCCAGCCAGTTTTTCGATTTCCGCTTTCGCTTTGGCGGCCGCCTCGGCGCCCGCCGGATCGCGGCGGTAGGCGACGTTACCCTGCGTCTGCAAATAAAACGCATACGTGCCCAGCGGCGCATTGGCGTTGATTTGCAAAGCAAACTTGCCTTCGTTGGTGTTGCCGTCGAACGTCAGATTTTGCGGCTGAACGTTGGGCGGCAGACCGAGGGCCGTGAGCGTCAGGTTGCCTTTGATCTCGCCGCGGCGCGTGAGCTTGACGGGGATTTCGAGCTTGCCCGCCCGCGACATTTCCCACACTTTGCCCTCGCCCAGTTCAACCATGAACGGCGCGGTATCGGCGGCAGTCACGGCCAGGGCCAGGCTGCGCGCCAGGCGAGCGTCGGCCGGGCGGTTCTGCTGCGCGGCGTAGAGCACGGCGCCGGCGCGGGCGTTACGAGCGACTTCGGCCTCCCCGATTTTGGCGCGTCCGACGAGTTCAATGGTTCCCACCCAATCGGCCGCCTGGTCAGAAGCGCTCAAGACCAACGTCGTGCCGTTCTGCCCGGCGGCGATGACTGTCGGTGGGCAGGTGACGCCGGCGGGCAGCCCTTCGGCGGTGACGACGATTTCGCCAGCGAAACCGTCGCGGCGAAAGGCGACCACGTCGAACCGCTCGGTGCCGCCGCGCCGCAGCAAGGGGTTCCAGGGTTGCGAAACTTGCTTGTTGTTCGAAGGAAAGACCGGCACCGCCGCCAGCCGAAAGTCGGGCTGCTCGCGATGAATCGACAGCCGATAAACATGCCGCGGATCGGGCCGCGCGCCGTAGTTCAAGTCGCGCACCAGCGCACGGTAGATGCCGTCGGCCGGCGCCGCGAAGCGGTAGGCCCCGTCGTCGGTGCGGGTGTCAAAGGCCAAGCCGCCCGCCGCTGCCTGACGATCGTCGAGGTCGGTAATGTCGGCGGCTTGCTCTTCGCCCTTGTCGTTCTTGGTGATTCGCTGCACGAGCACCGCGGGATCGGTGGGCAGGCCCAGTCGCTGCGAAAAGACCTCGATCCAAAACACCTCGCCGGCTTTGGCTGCGAACTGCAACCAGTCTTGATCGCCGTGGGGACCAAACCGGCCGATAAATTCACAGGGAACGGCGACGACGTTGGCCTTCGCCGGTTCGTCGTTCGGTTCTTGCTCGATGACGACCGGCGCGGTGGCATAACCAATGCGGCGGGCGTTCGACACGCCTTGCGGCGTGGCGAGACGATACACGAAGCCGTCGAGTTCCGCTTCTTCCGGCTCGGCCAACGTGCCGGGCGGCGGTTGTTTGCCGGGCTGATCGGCGGGCACGTCGATTTCGACTGTCAGCTTTTCCAAAGGCCGGCCGTCGATGGTTTGGCCATCGGCGGGCGCGCCGCCCGGCAAGTTGCGGCCAAAGAGCGTGAACGTGCCCTTGGCGCCCGAAGGGCCCGCGGGCGGAAAAATATAGTCGATGTACGGCGCCGTGCTGACCGCGAAGCGATAAAAGTATTCGGAACTGCCGGCAAAGACAAAGTCGTACACCTGCAAAAAATAGTCGCCGTCGGCCGGCACCGAAAAATCGATCAGCGGGTCGTGGCGGTTGCTGTCGCGGCTGCGGGCAAGCTGCTTGCCGGCGGCGTTGTAGAGCGCCAGCGTGGCGTCCATCCGCGAGTCGATGCGCTGCGCCCAACAATCGATCACCAGCCGCTGCCCGGCTTTGGCGGTGAACTTAAACCAATCAGAGTTGTTCGCTTCCGAGAGACCATTGACCACGGTGTTTAGTTCGATCGCTTGAGCCTTCTCTCGGCTGTTGTTGCCGCTTTGCTCTTTTACTTCCGGCTGATTGCCGACGACAAACGAGCGTGGATTAGAGATGCCAAAGGTGCCCACCGCGCGAATGTCGTAGATGCCCACCGGCACGTCGGCGGCGATCGTCACGGTGAATTGATTGGCAATCGGGGTGGCGGACAACCCGGCCAGTGGCGGCGCGGCCATTTTGGGCGTGGCGGTGATGCCGGGGTGCGTGAAGTACAGCGACTTAACGCCCTCCAAGTTCGCCCCCGAGCTGATCATTAGATCGACCGTCGTGCCTTGCTGCCCGCCGCTGGGCGAGATGGCCATAAGCTGCGTGGCGGGAAGCTGAGCGCGGGCGGCCAGCGGTGCAATCGAGATACAAACAGCCGCCACGCTAAGTTGGCGCAAGATGAATCGCATAAGTAAGAATCGAAGCTCGGAGTCCAAGACGAAGGAAACTCTAGCGGGTGGGAATCGGCGGGCAGGTTAGCGGGAAGCGGGGCATCGTTGTGGAACGGTCTCTGACCGTTTCACATTCTCGACCGAAGGTCTCCCGGCTGGCTCTCGCTCTTCGCGGCGTTCGGGAGACCTGCGGTCAGACGAGCGGCTACGGTCGGAGACCGTGCCGCAACACGGATCGGCGGCTAGGATCGGAAAGCCATAAGCCGATGCGGCACCCACACTGACCCGAAGCGCCAGCGAGGCCCGAGATTCTTGCATGCCTCGCTTGCGCTTCGGGTTGGTGTGGTGCCCTCGCCCCCTACCTCCGACCTCTGCCCCCCGTCTCAGTGATTGAACAAAAACTCCTTGGTGTTAATCAACGCCCAAAGAATGTCTTCAAAGGCTTGCTGCTTGTTTTCCGTACGGTTCAGGTGGGCCACGGCAACTGTCATCTCCTCGGCCACCGGCGGACGCGAGAAGACCGACAGATACAACCAGCGCACCTTTTCTTCGGGCGGCCGCTTGTCGTCTTTGGCCAGTTGTGCCGCGCGGCCGCCGCCATTAGACAGTTTGGTCTGAACCTCGGCCGAGTTCAACAAGTGCAGGCTCTGGGCCAGGTTGGCCTCTTGCGAACGTTCGCACTCGCAGGCGCTGGAGCCTTCGGGCCGGCCAAACACCGTCAGGAAGTAAGTGTTCGCGCCGTTGTCGGGCAACTGCACTGCTCGCGTCCCCACCGGCAAGCCGTTGAACGACGTGTTGGAGGCCGTCACCTCGTCGATGGCGTCGAGCAGCACCTCGGCGGTCAGCCGCTTGGGATAATATCGCGAAAAGTTTTGCTTGTCGTTCAAGTTGTAAGCATTCGGCTCGGCGCTGAGCTGATACGTGCTTGAACGGCAGATCGTGCGCAGCAGGTCTTTCAGGTCATACCGGCTGGCGATGAAATGCTCAGCCAGAGTGGCGAGCAGCTCGGGATTCGAGGCGGGGTTGGTCACCCGCATGTCGTCTTCCGGCTCGACAATGCCGCGACTGAAGCAGTGCTTCCAATAGCGGTTGACCAGGGACCGTGCGAAGTACGGATTCGCCGGATCGCTGAGCCAGTCGGCCAGGGCCTGCCGCGGGTCGCGTTCGGGGGCCAGCGTCAACGGGTCGGCGCCCAGGCCGGTGGGCGAGAGGCGCTCGCCGGTCTTGGGGTTGGTGGCGGCGGCTTGCCCGCGGCGATGGTAAATGCGTTGCTCTTCAGGTTCATAGCCCGGTTTGCGACCGACCTGCGAGAAAAACGCCGCCAGTCCGTAATAATCTCGCTGGCTCCATTTCTCAAACGGATGGTGATGGCAGCGGGCGCATTGAATGCGCAGACCCAGGAAAAGTTGGGCCGCGTCTTCGACCTGTTGATCGACTTCTTTTACCTCGCGATACCAGACCACCGGCGGGTTGTCGCCAATCTCGCCGCTGGCCGCCAGAATCTCGCGGACGAACTGATCGTACGGCTTGTTGTCGTATAAGCTGTCGCGAATCCAGCCATGAAAGGCATACGAGCCGCGCATGTAGTTCGGCGTGCGGCGCTTGTTCCGCAGAATCGAACCCCACTTGTTGGCGAAGTAATCGGCGTAATCGGCGCTGCCGAGCAAGTGATCGACCAGCTTGTCGCGCTTGGCCGCATCGGTATCGGCGACAAAGGCTTCCGATTCTTCGGGCGTGGGCAGCCTGCCAGCCAGGTCGATGGTGACGCGGCGAATGAATGTGGCGTCGTCGCACAACGCCGAGGGAGGCACGCCCAGGGCTTTCAGCTTGGCGAACACCCGCTCATCGATGAAATTCTTCACCGGCGGCAGGTTGTCGACGGCGATGCCCAAAGGAATCGTGGCGCGAAACACGCCGACCTGTCCCTGATAACGGGCCATGATAGCCACGTCGCCCGTCAAGTCGCGCGTGCGCACTAGCCCGGTGGGCGTGCATTCGGCCATTTCGCCGTCGTTCGAATCATAAGTGGCTACGCGGGTGACATCTTCGATGCTGCCGTCGGTGTAATGGGCCAGCACGACAATCTGCTGCGAGCCTGCGCGTTGCATGGCCCGCTGCGGGGGCACGACTTCGATCGAGGCCACTTTGGCGTCGTTGTCGTTGCCGTAGGGCATGCCCTGTTCAATCCAGCGGCGGATGAGCTTGTACTCGTGCGAGCCGGGATCCATGCGCTGGCCGCCGCCGTGCGGGGCCGCGTTGATCGGTTTGAGCAGCAGCAGGCTGCGGTCGGGATCGGCGGGGAAGAGCCGCCGCCCGCGCCCCTCTTTCACCAGGTGCTCGTAATCTTCGGTCGGCTCGAAGCCCAGCAGCGACAGCTTAAAGCCGTTCTGGCCGCTCGATTTGCCGTGACAGCCGCCGCCGTTGCAGCCCAGCTTGGTAAAGATGGGCACCACCTGATTGGGAAAATTGACCGGCGTGTCGTCAATATAATGTTCGACGGCCAACTCGGCGCTGGCTCGCAAACCACCCTCGGTAATCGCGGTCACCGTCACCTGTCCGTCGGAGACCGGCAGCACGAGTCCGCTGGCGTCAATGCTCACGATGCCGGCGGGGGCGACCTCGTATTTCACCTGGCCGGTCAGGTCACGCGCCTGCCCGGTAGCATAGTGGCCGGTGACGAGCAGTTGCTGCTGCGAGTCTCTGCCGCGGAGCGTGGCTCGCTGGCCTGCGGCAAAACCCGTCTCAATGGAAATACTGGTGAGATTGCCGGGGTCGCCCAGGCCGGGGGCGTCAATGCGGTTGGCGGCTTGCGACGCCGATACCGCGGCAAACAGCAAGGCCGCGGTCAGAAAACTGGTCAAACAAACAACATTACGGGCGGGCCGGTTCATCGAGGCTCCTTCCGGGGTGGTGGGGGTGCAAGGAACCGAGGCGGGATCGTTGGCCGCATTATCACATCAACGCTCGTGGATTGCAAGGGTTCGCATCAATAAATTTTGATGCGTATCTAGCCCGCCTTCGCACCAGGCGGCCGCGGCCAACAGTTCGGCCTCGTGCCAAGGCCGCCCGACAAGCTGTAGGGCCAGCGGCAAGCCGTCGCTGGCAACGGCGTAGGGAAACGACACGGTCGGATACCCGGTGTAACTCCAGGGGGAATTGAATTTCGGATCGCCGGTGGTCTCCGTGCCGGGCGCGGTGGTGGGCGTGGCGGGCGTCAGCAGCACGTCGACATCGGCGAAGCAAGCCAGCATCTCGCGCCGCACGTGCAGTTGATGCGCAAGTGCCCGAGCATACTCGGTGGCCGTGGCCGCTAAACCTTCTTCGATCAGCCTGGCGATGTTCGGGCCATATTGATCTCGGTGCTGGCGAAACGTACCGCGGTGGTCATTAGCGGCTTCGACGGCCATGATGGTTCGATGCCTCGCGATTACCTCGCTAAAGCTCGCTGGCAGCGGCACCGTGCGGACGGTGGCGCCGGCGGCGCGCAGTTGATCGATGGCGGCGCGGGTCACTTCTCGCACCTCTGGCGATGCCTCGGTCAGGAAAGAATCTTCCAACAGACCCAGTCGTGGTTCCGTTGTTCGGTCACAGGCGGCCAGATAGTCGCAGGCAGGCAGATCGACCGAAATGGGATCGTGGGCGTCGTACCCCGCCATCACACTCAGCATCACCGCCAGGTCGGCCACGGTGCGCGCGATGGGGCCGGGATGATCGAGATGAAAGCTGAGCGGCACCACGCCCGACAGGCTGACGCGGCCATAAGTGGGTTTGCAGCCGGCCACACCGCAATAACTGGCCGGACGCGTAATCGAACCGCCGGTCTGCGAACCGACGGCGCCCAGGCACATGCCGGTGGCCACCGCCGCGGCCGAGCCGCTGCTCGAACCGCCCGGTGTGCGCTGGGGGTTGAACGGATTGCGTGTTGGCGGTGGATCGAAACTGGCGAACTCGGTGGTGACCGTTTTGCCCAAAAAGATCGCGCCGGCCGCTCGCAAGCGCGCCGCAAGGTGCGCATCGCGCGCCGCGGGCTCATCGCCGCGCAGCGGCGAACCGGCCCGGGTCGGCCAGCCGGCCACATCGACAATGTCTTTGATGCCCAGCGGAATTCCGTGCAGCGGGCCGCGGTATTGCCCCGCTACGATTTCGTCGCCCGTTTTTCGCGCGGTCTCTCGCGCGCCGCGCTCGTCGATCAACACCCAAGCCTTGATTTGCGGCTCGAACCGTTCGACCTGCGCCAAGCATTGCTCGACCAGCGCGAGCGGCGTAAGTCGCCCGGCGCGGATCTCCGCGGCGGCTGTGAGAATGGTCGGTGGATGGCTATGCTTCATCGTATAAGCCTGTGTACTAACGCGGGGCGAGTGCAGCAAACCAACCTAAGGGAGGTGAATGCGCATGGCAATGACCTTCGACGCGACGTCCACAAGCTGAGCACTCGCGCGTGACGGAAAGGTTCACTACGCGCCGCGGCCAGGGCGTGGTAGCATGGACTTTAGGTATGAGAGGAGTGCAAATGATTGAAGAATCCGATACGTATCTGATGATCCTGGAGCGTGGTGAAGAGAGGGGTGCAAAAGCTTCGATTCTGGCATTCGGTGAAGAGAAGTTCGGCACTGCCGATGAGGGCATTAAGGCCCGATTGCGCGATATCGCAGATCTTGAGCGTCTAAAACGGATGGCCCGCCGCGCTGCCAACGCCCTAAGCTGGCAAGAAATTCTCGACACGCCCTGATGCCTGGGGCCGCATGCAACTGCTCTTCTACATCAGCGGGCACGGCTATGGCCACGCCACCCGCACTTCCGAAATCCTTCGCGCCCTGGCCCAACAGCAGTCTAGCTGTGGCTTCCAGGTACGGAGCAATGTGCCGGATCGCCTGTTTGCCGGCATCGACCGGACAAGCTTTCATCAACTGTCCGAGTCGCTCGACCCCGGCGTGGTCGAAGACGCCGATTCGTTGAGCATCGACGTGCCGGCGACCCTCAAGGCGATCGAATGCTTTTACGACCGCCGCGCGGCGATGGTTGCCGATGAAGCCGCCTGGGCGCGCTCCCACGAGATCTCGCTGATCGTCGCTGATTTTCCGCCGCTGGCGGGCGAGATTGCCGTCGCCTGCGGAATTTCCTGCATCGGCATCGGCAATTTCACCTGGGACTGGATTTACCAGCCACTGTTCGAGCGCGATCACCGGCATCTACAGGACTGGCTGCGCGATGGCTACCGCCAGATGAGTTGCTGGCTCAAGTTGCCTTTCAGCCACGAGGCAAACCGCGAATTGTTTCCGCAGGTGCTCGATGTGCCGCTGGTAGCTCGCCGTCCACGGCGGACCGCCGCCGAGGTGCTCAAGCAATTAGCCATCGACCCCGCCGATCGCCGGCCGCGCGTGCTGCTGGCGATGCGCGGCCGCATTCCGCCCAAGGCACGGGCGACGGCGGCGCAGGCGAACCCCGACATGCTCTTTTTGCACTTCGAAGCAGAGGTCGCCGGCCAGTCCAACGAGCTTGCCGTGACGCTGGGACCCGACTTGGCGTTTCCCGATGTGCTGAATGTCTGCGACGCCGTGGTCTCGAAGTTCGGCTATGGAATCGTTTCGGAATGCATTGCGGCCCGCAAGCGGCTGCTTTGCCCGCCGCGGCTGAATTTCCGCGAAGACGAGATTTTTGTCCGCGAGGCGCCTCGGCAGTTGCGGCTGGCAACGATCTCGCAGGCCGATTTCCGCGCAGGCCGCTGGTCGCCGCCGCTGCGCCGCTTGCTGGATCAGCCGATCGTCGAGCCGACGCTGCCGACGGACGGCGCCGAGGCATGCGCCCGCGAAATCGGCCGCTGGATCAGCTACGCCAAGGAGTCTCATGCTTAGCCTAAAAACCAGCACCTCGCCGCGTTGGTTGGAGATCGTGGAGGCGAACCTCGACGAAGTGTTGCTCGATCATGCGCACTGCGAAAAGAAAGCTGCCGGCACCGCGATGAATCTGATCTTCGCCTATGTCGAACGCGTCGAGTTGGTCAAAGCGCTGTCCGCAATCGTCACGGAGGAACTGGATCATTTCAAGCTGGTCATCGATTTGCTTGACGAGCGCGGCGTGCGTTTCCGCCGGCTCAAGCCTAGCAATTACGGCGGCCAACTTGCGCAACTCGTGCGAACACAAGAACCCGCCAAAGCGGTCGATCGTTTGCTGGTGGCCGGATTGATCGAGGCCCGTTCGTGCGAGCGGTTCGCATTGTTGAAAGACCGGCTGTCTGACCGCGCGTTGGCGGCGTTTTATCAGGGCTTGTTCGAATCGGAGGCGCGGCACCACGCCAGCTATGTGCAGTTGGCCCGGCTGTTTGCCGGCGAGGCCGAAGTCGATCGGCGGCTCGACGAACTGGCCGCCGCAGAAGCCGAAATCATCGACCGCGGCGACGTGCTACCCCGCATGCACAGCTAGCCGCCTCTTGGGTAGTGTGTTGGTGGCGGCGATGAAACCACTAACCCGAAGCGTGAGCGAGGCAGAATCGCATTTCCTCGCTAACGCTTCGGGTTGTTGTGGGCGACCAACTACTGTTAAGACACTATCGCCTCTTGCAGCCTTGGCCGCTGGTGTTGATAATTCAATACACCTGCCCGCGTTCATCGCTGACCCCGCCCAGGAACGCCAGATGAGATTTGCCGCCTGCCTATTGCTTGCCTGGCTTGCGCTGGTCGCCTCTCCGCCAGCCCATGGCGCCGATGCAGCCGTGACCTTTGAGCGCGACGTTCGGCCGATCTTCAAGACACACTGTTTTCAGTGTCATGGCGAAGACGGCCAGCGCAAAGGTGGACTCGATCTGCGGCTGAAGCGGCTAACCGAACAAGGCGGCGATTCGGGACCGGCCATCGTGTCCAGCAAGCCCGACGAAAGCCTGCTCATCGAGCGATTGCGGTCGGGCGAAATGCCGCCGATCGACAAGAAGCCCACGGCAGAACAGCTCGATACCATTGTTCGTTGGATCGCCGCAGGCGCACCGACCGCCCGGCCTGAGCCCGCCGAGTTGGGCGAAGCGCCGCTGTTCACCGAAGAGGAACGCAGCTTTTGGGCGTTTCAGTCCGTCCGCCGGCCAAAAGCTCCCACGGTGGCCCATGCCGAGCTGGTCTCGACACCAGTCGATGCGCTGCTGTTAGCCACGCTCGAGGCGAAAGGTCTTTCGTTCTCGCCCGAAGCCGACAGGCCGACGTTGCTGCGTCGGGCGTATTTCGATCTGCTCGGTCTGCCGCCCCCACCCGAAGCGATTGAAGCGTTTGTGGCCGACGCTTCGCCCGACGCCTGGCCGCGGCTGATCGAGCGGCTGCTGGCTTCGCCGCACTATGGCGAGCGGTGGGGCCGCCATTGGCTCGATGTGGCCGGCTATGCCGACTCCGAAGGCTACACCGACGAAGACACTCCACGAAGCAGCGCGTTCCGCTTTCGCGACTACGTCATTCGTTCGTTCAATGCCGACAAGCCGTTCGATGGGTTTATTCAAGAGCAGCTTGCCGGCGACGAGATGATCGCGCCGCCGTACAAGAATCTTTCGCCCGAAGCGATTGAGAAGCTGACCGCGACGGGCTTCCTGCGGATGTCGCCCGACGGCACGGCCGCATCGGGCGTCGATCAGAGCGTTGCGCGCAACCAGGTGGTGGCCGATACGCTGCAGATTGTCTGCACGTCGCTCTTGGGCATGACGGTGCATTGTGCTCAGTGCCACGACCATCGTTACGATCCGATTCCGCAGGCCGATTACTACCGGCTACGGGCGATCTTTGAGCCGGCGATCGACTGGAAGCAGTGGCGTGCGCCGCCCGCCCGCCGAGTGTCGCTCTATACCGACGCCGATCGCGAGGCGGCCGCCAAAATCCAAGCCGAGGCGGCGGCTGTCGATGCCCAGCGCCAGCAAAAAGGTCAGGAATACATCGATCGCACGTTGGAAGAAGAGTTGCTGCTCGTGCCGCCAGAGCGGCGCGATGCATTGCGGATCGCTTACAAAACGGCGGCCAAAGAGCGCACCAGCGAACAGCAGTCGTTATTGAACGAGTATCCCAGCGTGGCCAATATCAGCCTGGGGTCGCTCTATCTTTACGATGAGCGGCGCGACGCCAAGGCCCGCCAGATCGACGCCGAGCGCAAGCAGAAAGAAGCCAGGTTTATCGCCGAGACCAAGTCGCGCGAACTGGCCAAGGCGGCGGAGCAAGAACGCGCGGCAATCGAAGCCGCCGTTGCAGCCGACGCCGGGGCGCGCACCCCGGAGCAGGTCGCCCTGCTGGAAAAACACGCGGGCGTGTTGGTGACCGCGGCCACGCTCGAACAATTCAATCCCGAGGCGGCCGCCGAGCTGGCCCGCGTCGCCAAAGCCGCCGCCGAACTGCGCGCCACCAAGGCGGTCGCCGACCTAAAACGTTTTTCCGACCAGGCGGCCCAGATTCGCTCACGCATTCCGCCCGAAGGCTTTCTCCGCGCGCTCACTGAAATGCCCGGCCAGGCCTCGCCGACTTTTGTCTTTTACCGAGGCGATATTCAACAGCCCAAGCAGCAAGTTCCGCCGGGCGATCTGACGGTTCTTGCCGGCGCGACGAGCGTGGAGATCGCGCCCGACGATCCCGCGTTGCCGACTACCGGGCGGCGGCTGGCGTTCGCGCGGCACTTGACCGATGGCGGGCACCCGCTGGTGGCACGAGTGATTGCCAATCGCGTGTGGCTGCACCATTTCGGGCGCGGGTTGGTGGGCGCGCCCGGAGATTTTGGCGTGCTCGGCGAGCGGCCGACGCATCCCGAACTGCTCGACTGGCTGGCCGATGAGTTGGTCGCCCGCGGTTGGAGCTTAAAAGTGTTGCACCGCGCTATCTTGCTCTCGACCGCCTATCGACAATCGTCGCGGCGCGATGCGCGGCGCGAGGCGCTCGATCCCGACAACCGGCTGTACGCCCGCATGTCGGTCCGCCGGTTGGAATCAGAAGCGGTGCGCGACGCCATTCTTTCCCTCAGCGGCGACCGCCAGGACGGCATGTTTGGTCCGCCCGTGCCGGTGATGGAAGACGACGTCGGGCAGATTGTGATCGGCCGTGAGAACCTCGATGGCGAGCGGAAGCCCGCCGCGGCGGTGTCGCTGGGCGGCGACGAATATCGCCGCAGCGTCTATGTGCAGGTCCGCCGCAGCCGGCCTTTAAGCATTCTGGAAACCTTCGACGCGCCGGTGATGTCGCCCAACTGCGAGAGCCGCGATTTTTCGACTGCCGCCTCGCAGTCGCTGGTGTTCATGAACAGCGCGCTCGTGACCGAAGCGGCCGGGCGTTTCGCCGCGCGGCTCGAGCGCGACGCGGGCGACGATCGCCGCGCGCAGCTTGCCCGTGGCTGGCTGTTGGCCTTTGGCCGCCCGGCGTCTGACGATCAATTGACCGCCGCCGAGCAGTTTGTCGATCGCCAGGTTGAAGTGCTGCAGAAGCAACCGCCGTTGAACCATTCCGGCGCACCGCAACCTCAAGTCTTGCGTCACCAGGCATTGGCCACCTTTTGCCAAGCGCTGTTGAGCGCCAATGCATTCTTGTATGTCGATTAGAGCGGCGTTTTCGGTCAGCCACCGTGCTCCGCGAATCTCCTCGCTCACGCTTCGGGTTGGTGTGGTTCTGTTAGGGCTTCTTACGGTTTGCCCGCTCTTGCTTGAGGGCGTCGATCAGGTGCGCCGCCAGTTCCTTTCCCGGCGTGGTTCCGCTCAGTGCCACAATCTGCTCGCCGGTGCTGCGGCAGAGCACCATCGTCGGCAATTTGGCGTCGGCCAGCTCGAACTGCGGCGCCTCCACCAGGTTCGAGAGCGCTGCCAACTGGTTGACCGGCAGATAGATGATCTGGCAACGGGCGGCGGGACCCATTGCCGGGCGAGTGGTCAGCGTCATCCGCACCTGATTGGCAATCGCCGTCTCGCCGTGCTTGGCGGCGTCTGCCCGGTCGAGCACCAGCAGCACGGGTCGGCCCGCCTTGCGCGCTTTCGCGAACTCGGCGGCCGCCATCGCCACCGGCGTACGGTCCGTGTTGGACTTTTCGCCCACAAGCTGCTGGAAGAACTGATCGGAGACCAGTGGCAACGGTGCCAGCGGCCGCTCAGCCAGAT
>DASVHB010000744.1:0-12339 GCA_036379195.1 Pirellulales bacterium | reverse complement strand
GCGCACGGCCGTGCGCATCGCGCGCAAACGCCCGTTTCGCCGGGCGTGCGTTTGTAGGCCGCACAGCGAAAGGCACAGCGCTTGCATAGTGGCGGCGACGGCCGCGGCGAATCATCATGGAACTGCGCGGCGATTCGGTGCGCTGCGGCGCCCGAGGAACGGCCCACCGCCCGTTGATTATTTGGGCCGGCCTTACAAAAAAACATCGAAGTTGGGAGTCGCCCTCATGTCATTCACCCGGCGTAGCACTGCGCGGCGGCCCGGTCAACGGAAACGAAGCAACACGCGAACGCCACGTTCGATCGCACGGTCACGCATCGAACGTCTCGAAGATCGACGGCTGTTGACCAGCGAGTATCTGCAATACGCCTTGGTGTCGGACCAGGCCGGCCACGCGCTCATCCAAGACACCAACCTGGTGAATCCCTGGGGAATCGGTCTCAGCCCGTTCGGCGGCGATTTTGCAATCTCCGATAACGGCACGGGCGTGAGCACGCTGTACGGCGGCGACGTGGCCGGCAGCCCGCTCGCCAGATCGTCTTTGGTCGTGGGCATTCCCGGCGGCGCGCCCACGGGGCAAATCGCCAACACTACCAACGGATTTACCGTCAGCGCCGGCGGCACGAGCGCCAGTGCCGATTTTCTCATCGCCGGAGGCAGCGGCAACATCAGCGGCTATAGCGCCAGCGTGCCGCCGCCGTCGCCCTCCAATTCCGCGCAGCTTGGCGCCACGGTGGCCGGCGCGAATTTTACCGGTTTGGCGCTCGGGCAGGACAACCAACAGGGCGTGGTGCTCTACGCGGCCGATTTTCATAACGGCACGGTTGATGTTTTCAATTCGTCGTTTCAGCGGGTCACGCTGAGCGGCTCGTTCACCGATCCCAACCTGCCGGCCGGCTTCGCCCCGTTCAACATCGAAAACATCGCCGGCCGGTTGTATGTCACCTATGCGGCCCAAGACGCGACCCGCCAGCACGACCTGCCCGGCCCCGGCAACGGCTTTGTCGATGTGTTTGACATGAGCGGCAATCTGATGAGCCGATTGATCGTGGGCCAGCCCGGCGTGAGCACGTCGCCGTTGAACTCGCCCTGGGGAGTGGCGCTGGCGCCCAATAACTTCGGCGGACTCAGCGGCGATCTGCTAGTGGCCAACGCTGGCGACGGGCACATCAACGCCTTCGAACCCGTCTCGGGTGCGTTCCTGGGAGCGCTGTTGGATCCTTCCGGCAACCCGATGACCATCGATGGGCTGCGCGGCATCGCCTTTGGCAATGGAGCGTCGGCCGGCAACACCGGCGTGCTGTTTTTCACCGCCGGCCCGAACAGCCATCAGCACGGCTTGTTTGGCTCGATCGTCAGCATCGACGGCGATCCGCTCGATTCGGTCGGCGCCGAGTTTTCGGCCAGCCCCGGCACGCCGTTCAACAGTGTGGTCGCAACCTTTTCCGATACCACCACCAGCGGCGCTTTTCCTGTGACCATCGACTGGGGCGATGGCGGCAGCTCGGCGGGCGTGGTGACGTCGATCGGCGGCAATCGCTTTTTGGTGAGTGGTTCGCACACCTACGCCAGCACGGGTTCGTTCAACGTCACGGTTTCGATCGTCGATAGTCAGAGCAACTCGACCGTGGCCACCAGCACCGCCGTGGTAGGCCAAGCGAGCGGCGGCACGCTCAGCGCCAGCGGAACGGCCATCGCCGCGCAAGAGGGCGCGGTGTTCAACGGCGCGGTGGCCACGTTCACCGACGGCGACGGCAACACCTCGGCCGCCGCCTATACCGCCACCATCGTGTGGGGCGATGGCTTTACGACGACGGGCGCCGTCTCGGCCGTCAGCGGCGGCTTTCAAGTGACCGGCCAGCACACCTACAGCGATGAGGGCGCCGCGCCGGTCAGCGTGCGCATCGTCGATAGCGACGGCGCCACCGCAACCGCCACCTCGACGGCCACCATCGCCGAAGCCGACGCGTTTACCGGACAACTGACGTTGAGCGGAGTGACGGAAGGCGCCGCGAAAACGTTCACCGTGGCCACCATCGACGACGCGAACCACGCCGCCCTGCCGACCGACTTCTCCGCCACCATCGACTGGGGCGACGGCACGATCACCTCGGGCACGGTCGGCGGCGCGGCAGGCGCGTTTTCGGTGAGTGGAACGCACGGCTACGCCGATGAAGGCGCGTTCACCGTCCGTGTGACGCTGGCCGACGATTCGCCAGGCACCGCGGCCATCACGCTCACCGGGCAGATCAACGTGGCCGAAGGCGATGCCTTGACGCCGGTCGCGGCCAGTCCGTCGCCAACCGAGGGAAACGCCTTTAGCGGCCTGGTGGCAACCTTTTTGAACGCCAACTCAGCGGCTCAGGCCGGCGATTTTTCCGCCGCCATCGACTGGGGCGACGGCACCACCACCGCCGGAGCGCTAAGCGGCTCAGCGGGAACGCTTTCGGTTCGCGGAAGCCACACCTACGCCGACGAGGGCACATATGCGATGCGGGTGACGTTGAGCGACGATGCTCCGGGCGCCGCCACTGCCACCGCCAATGGCGCGATCCACGTCGCCGACGCCGACCTTTCGGCAACCGGCGTGGCGGTACGCTCGACCGAAGGCGTGACGTTCGCCGGCGCGGTGGCCACCTTCACCGATGCCAATCCCGCGGCGACTGCCGGCGATTTTGCCGCCAACATTGGCTGGGGCGATGGCACGACGACCACCGGCACAGTGGCGGCCAATGGATCGGGCGGTTTCAGCGTCAGCGGGCAGCACGCCTACGCCGAGGGCGGCGTCTACCTGCTCAACATCAGCATTGCCGACACCGGTGGTAGCCAGGCCAGCGCAGTCGACCAGGCCGTCGTTGCCGATTATCCGATTACCGGTTCGCCGGTTTCGGTCAGCGGCACCGAAGGCGCGGCGTTCGCCGGGGCCGTCGCCATGTTCAACGATACCGACCCCGACGGCGGCAACCCGAGCGAATATGTTGTGTCGATCGACTGGGGCGACGGCGCGATCGCAGCCGGCAGCGTCACCGGCGCGGCGGGACATTACACGGTGTCTGGGGCGCACACCTTCGCCGATGAAGCCAGCGGCGTGACGGTCACGGTAAACGACGCCGGCGGAGCTACCGCGACCATTCGTTCGCCCGCCGTCATCGCCGACAGCGACGTGCTAACCGGCGCCGGTCTGACGCTTACGGCGACCGAGGGGCAGACCCTGTCATCGGCGTTGGCTACCTTCACCGACGCCAATACGACCAACTCGGCCGATGACTTCGCGGCCACGATCAACTGGGGCGACGGCACGACCGATAGCGGCGTTGTGTCCGGCGGCGCGGGCAACTTTACCATCAGCGGCAGTCACAACTATGCCGACGAAGGCACGCGGACGGCCACAGTCGTGCTGAGCGACGATTCGCCCGGCACGGCCAAGGCCACCGCCACCGCTCCGGTGAAGATTGCGGACGCTCCGCTATCGAGCAGCCCGCTCACGTTTCATCCCACCGAAGCCGCCACGTTCAACGGCGTGGTCGCCATGTTTACCGACGCCAACGCCGCCGCGCCGATTTCCGATTTCACCGCGGTGATTGATTGGGGCGATGGCACCGTCGGCATGGGCAGCGTCGTCGCGGCGGGCGGCGGAGCATTCCACGTGATCGGTTCGCATCTGTTCGGAGAAGAAGGAACCACCGCGCAGGTGAGCGTGACGATTCAAGACGTCGGCGGCAGCAGCGTGACGGCGACGAGCACCGCCGTGGTAGACGACGCGCCTTTGAACGTGGCTGCCATGAGCCTGAGCGGAATGGAGCAATCGGCCAGTGCCTGGACGGTGGCGACGTTCACCGATGCCGGACCGATCGACGCGCTGGGCGATTACAGCGCGGTCATCGATTGGGGCGATGGCACGTCATCAGCCGGAACGATCACGCTGAGCGGCGGAGTGTTCACCATTTCCGGCTCGCATTCGTACAGCGACGAAGGGCGTTTTAATCTCAGCGTCACGGCGAGCGAGGCGGGCGGCGGCAGCGGCGCCGGCCAGGCCACCGCGACGATTCTCGAGCAGCTTCTGGCCGACGGCACGCGGGGCACGCCCGACGAGCGGTGGGTGAACGAAGTTTTTCACGACTTGCTCGACCGGCAAGCAGATCCTGGCGCGCTGTCGTTTTTCGCACATCTGGCCGCGGGCGGCAATCGCCAGCCGATTGTCGCCACCATTCAAAACAGCGACGAGTACCGCGCCGACCAGGTCAACGCGCTTTACGAGCATTATCTGCACCGCGCGGCCGATCCCTCGGGGCAGGCGTTTTTCGTGTCGTTCCTCGAAAGCGGGCATACCGTCGAGCAGATCGCCGCCATTCTGGCCGCTTCGCCTGAATATTTCGCTTCGCGCGGCGGCAACAGCAACGATGGCTTTCTGGATGCCCTGTTCCACGACGCTTTAGGCCGGGCGGTCGATGCGGGGGCGCGGCAATTCTTCGATCAGGCGCTGGCCAGCGGCGAAACGCGCAGCCAGGTTGCGGCGACTATTTTCGCCAGCGAGGAGTATCTGTCGGACGTGGTCCGCGGCATCTATGCGCAATTGCTCGAGCGCTCCGTCGATGCCGGCGGCTTGGCTTTCTGGGTGGCCCAACTGCGGCACGGCGCGCATGACGATCAGATCGTGTCCGGCGTGGCCGCCTCAAGTGAGTATTTCGCCAAGACCCTGCCGTAGCCGCCTTAGCGTCCCTGCTCGGTCAGCAGTGTTTCCAGGCGGCCAGACAATTCAGGCGGCAGCGCGGCTAGGAAGGCGCGATCGACCAGGGCGACATCGATCAGGTCGCGCAGATGCGCGCGGTCGTGATCGCGGTTGGCCATCAGCTTCATGCGCACCAGCCCTGCCAGCGGCACGACGTAGACGCCGGGTTGCAGAAGCTCTCGTTCTTCCACCGTGGGAGAGGGCAGCGGATACTCGGGACGCACTTTTTCGCCGGACCAAAGGAGATGCACCGCCCGCTTGGGATGCGGATTTCCGCGATCGAGAAACATGCCGACCCCGATTACCTCGAAGTAATCGAAATCGGCCGTCCGGGCGGCGGCTCTTGCTCTCCCAATGTCTTCGCGGCGCACGAGGATGTCGACATTCTTCGTCGTACGCACGGCGTCGGGATCGACGCTGCTGACCCAAGAGGCTACCGCTTGTCCGCCGACCAGAGCGTAAGGAACCCCGGCGTCGTTCAAAGCCGCGATGATCCGCTCTAGGCGGCGCTGCACGTCTTCGAGGGCCATGAAGTGCCGCTCCAACGGGCTCGGTATTTTGGCAGCCGAGTTCGTCGCCATAGTGCGATTGTGGGTTGCCCTTGTCCGGCAGTCAACCGCCCGGCACAAAGGGACAAAGGGTGATGTCCCAAAGCTGAGTTGGTCGCCCACACAAACCCGAAGCGTTAGCGAGGAAATGGCCGTTTCCTGCCTCGCTAACGCTTCGGGTTAGTGTCAGGTTACAGCCCGCCAACTCAACTTGAGGAAGCTACCGTGCTTAACGTTGCAGGCCCAACTCAGCGGCGATCGTCTGCATGGCGTCGATCACAAACTGAATGTGTTCGTCCAAGGGCACGCCCAGGTCTTCGGCCCCGCGGACGATGTCTTCGCGCTTGACGGCCGCGGCGAAGCTCTTTTGCTTGAGCTTCTTCTTGACGCTGCTGGTCTGCATGCCGGCGAGTCCTTCAGGTCGGACCATCGCCACCGCGGTGACGAAGCCGGCCAGCTCGTCGCAGGCATAGAGCGCTTTGTCGAGCCGCGAGACGCGCGGGCAGTCGGGCAGATAGTCGGCATGCGACTTGATGGCGTAGATCACCTCAGCCGGATAGCCGCGCTGGGCCAGAATCTCGGCGCCTTGGAGCGGATGATGAGGCGGCTCGGGCCAACGCTCGTAGTCGAAGTCGTGCAGCAGGCCGACGATGCCCCACATTTGCTCATCTTCGCCGAACCGCCGAGCATACGCCCGCATGGCCGCTTCGACCGCCAGCATGTGCTTGCGCAGACTGTCGCTGGCCGTGTATTCGCAGACCAGGGCAAAGGCGTCGGCGCGGTTCATGGGCTATCCCGCCAGCCGCGTGATGCGATTGCCTGGCGCGGCCACTTCGATTTCGGTCGGGCGATAGCGATACTGCATCAGGTAGGCGTCTTCGGTGGTGTCTTCGTAAAAGTCGCGCAACACCGAGACCGCCCGAAAGCCCAAGTGGCGAAAGAAAAGCTGGGCCGCCAGGTTGGTCTCGCGCACTTCGAGCACCACCCGCGTGCGGCGCTGGCTGGAAAGCTTGGCCACCAGCTTGCTGGCCATGCGGCTGCCGATTTTTTCGCGGCGGCGATGCGCGGCCACGGCGAAATTCAGCACGTGCAGCCGCGTCTTTTGCAGCTCGTAAATCATAAAGCCGGCCACCTCGTCGTCGACGTCGGCCACCATGCCGATGCAATTGCGCTGTCGCAGACAGCGGATGAAATCGTCTTCGGACCAGGGAAACTCGAAGCAGGAATTCTCGATTGCCAAAACCTCGGGCATGTCGCGGCGAATCATCCAACGCACATGAACCCGGACGCCTTCCTTCTGATCGGAACTCATGAGGCCTCCTTGCCGCGGTGAGCTCAGGGTGATTGCAACTGCACGACTGCCGGCCGCTACGTCGGCCCGGCGCGGTACACTAACAAATCGCGGCCCCAGTGCCAAGACAGAAGTCATCCGCCCGATACTTTCAGCCAGGCCCGCAGAACTTCGGCCACGCTCCAGGCTTGGGCCACGCAGCCGCGGGGCACATAGGGAGCTTCGGCGTCGAAGATTTCGCTGATCGAGCCGATGCAGGCTTCGCCCAGATGCCCGCGAAAGCCGCTCAAAAAGCCGCGCGCGGCGGCGAAGTCGTCGGGATGCACTTTCAGCCAGGCATCGACCAGCGGGCCGATGAGCCATGCCCAGACCGTGCCCTGGTGATAGGCCGCGTCGCGGGCGCGCAAGTCGCCATCGTATCGCGGCTGATAACCCGGCTCGCCAGGCGCGAGAGACCGCAGTCCCATGGGCGTCAGCAGGCGATCGACGACCTGGTCGAGCACGGGCCGCCAGCGGCTGGGGTCGAGCACGGCGTGCGGCAACGAAATGGCAAACACCTGGTTGGGCCGCATGGCGGGGTCGTCGCCACCTTCGCCGTCGACCACATCGTACAAATGCCCGCCTCGTTCGTACCAAAACCGCTCGTTGAAGGCGCCGCGCACGCGCTCGGCCAGCTCGGCATAAGGCCGCGCTTCCGGCGCATCGTGTTCTTCGCCGGTCCAGCGCTCGACCAACCGCAAAGCGTTATACCACAGGGCGTTGATCTCAACCGCCTTGCCGCGCCGCGGCGTGACCACCCAATCGCCGACCTTGGCGTCCATCCAGGTGAGCTGATAGCCCGGCTGGCCCTGTGTCAGCAGTCCGTCGCGCTGGTCCACGTGAATGCCAAACCGCGTGCCGCGCACATGGTGCTCGATCGATTGCCGCAATGCGGGCAGCAGCAACTTGAGCGTCATGCGGTCGCCGGTCACCTGCAAATATCGGTCGAGCGCGTGGAAATACCACAGCGTGGCGTCGGCGGTGTGGTAGAGACCCTCGCGTTCGCCCTCGGCAAACAGATTGGGAATCAGGCCGTCGCGCATGTGATGGGCGAACGAGCGCAAGATGTAGCCGGCCTCGGCATGGCGGCCGGTGTCGAGCGTGAGGCCCTCGAGGCTGATCATGGTGTCGCGGCCCCAGTCGGTAAACCAATGATAGCCGGCGATGACGCTGCGCACCTCGTCGCCGGCGGCGCGCGACCGCGCGGCGTCGGCCACGCGCGTGGCGGGCGTAATGACAAACTGATCGGCCGCCAGCACCAACTCGGCCACCAGCGCGTCCTGCGTTTGCCGCCGGGCCTGGGCGAGCAACCGCGCTCGCCGGGCGTTCTCGGCAGACAGCGCTTCTTCAGGTCCGATGGCCACCACGGTGTCCCACGGTTCGGTGCTGGCCACGAGCGTGGCCTCGTCGCCGACATTCAAATCGGTGCGAAAATAGCCGGGGCTCCAGACCGCGCCTTCGGCGTCGTAGCCGCGGCGATGCTCCATGCGATAGAACAACTGCCGCCATTGCCCGCCATCGAGCACCATGGCCGACGCCTTGCCGCGAAACACCACTCGCAGCGGCGGCACCTGCGGATAGCTGATTTCAAACCCTTCGCTCAGCGAAATTACGGTAAAGGGATGCTCCCAGTGGGCCGACACCGCCGCCTCGTGCGCGCGAAAATGCACGCTGGGCCGGATGCGCACCCGCAGCCGCCCGGGACCCGAGATCAGGCGGTAGCGCACGTTCACCGTGTTCTGTTGATGCACCAGCCAGATGCGTTTTTCGACCAGGAAGTCGCCGATGGCGTATTGCCAAACCGGCAATCCCATTTCCAGCCGGAACTCGTCGAGCAAGGCAGTGCTGTGGACCACCAGCGTGCCGCCCGGACGTTCGTCGGCCCCCAGCGCGATCATGCGGCCATCGGGCAGGCGAAATTCCTCGGCGAGGTGGTTGAGCATCACCGTGCGGCCCAGCGGCGCCGCCAAGGCGGCAATCAACACGCCATGATAGCGCCGCGTGCAAACCCCCGAGATCGACCCCGACGCATAGCCGCCCAGCCCGTTGGTCACCAGCCACTCGCGGCTGAGTAGCAGCTCGGGATCGGCCGCGGTCGAGCGGTCCCACGGCATCCGATTGAGAACTTCCAGCGTGGGCGCGGGGCCGTCAAGCGAAAGGGTGGACGACAACGATTCTCTCCTTGTGAATCGGTGTTTGCGCTAGGCGCGGCGAGAACCACGCGGGCAAAAAAAACGCCCGCGTGTGCCGCGACACACGGGGCGGTGGATGAACTTTGCGTGCGGTCCGACGAGGACCAAACCGAGCGTTCCATCCGCCGGTCTGGCATCATCGTAGGCGGCGCGCCGAAAGTGTCAAGCGGCGGGTGGCTGTGCCCCATGTGTTGTGCGAGCGACACACGGTTAGGACACTGCCGAGTTCGGACACTGCCGAGCGGCGTGGCGAGCTGTTAGTAGGCGCTCTTGCGCTTGGCGCCGGGCGTCTCGGTGGAAGAGCCGGCCGAGGGTTGCGTCGAACCGATGCCGCGCTTGCCGGGCGGACGCCGCACGCGGAAACTGCCGCTCACATTGCCCGACGATTGCGGGCGCCCGCCGTCGGGTTCGGCCGCGGGCACCTCGTTGGCATTGCCGCGGCGACCATACCGCAACACCTGTTTCTGATCTTTCCACCCCATCTGGTCGAGAAACTTATCGATGCCGATCACGCGAATGCCCATCCGCTGCGCGTCTTCCTGCATTTTGGTCCAGGCGCCTTCCACCTGTTTGTCGGCGGGCGGCTTGCCGCGCACCAGGTAGCGCGTTTCCAAAGTCAATTGGCCGGTCTGCTTGGCAGACTTGCCGGTCGGATCGTCTTCGGCGTCGATGCGGCCGCCGTTCATGCGAATCAGGTCGCGGATCATGTCGCGATCGTCAAGACCATCGCCGTCGATATCAATGACCCCGATGATGCCGAAACCTTCGCCGCGGCCCGGATGCCAAAGCGGCGTGTAGATCTTGTCGCCCTGCACCAGCGGATCGGTCAGGTGGTCCTCGATGATTTTGCACTGGGCGAAATGCGGCCCCAGAATATTCACCACTTCCACGCGGCCCTTGGTCTTCTGGTCTTCGCCGATATCGTCGCCGCTGCCCACCACGCTGAAGGTGGTCTGGCGGCGCAGGCCGTCGGCCGAACCAACGTTGATATAGGCCGCGCGCATCTTCTGATTCACCCACACGATCGCGCCATCGGGCACCTCAAAGCCGCTGGTCGGATCGAGCTGTTGGTTCTTCTCGGTGAGCGAATCGTTGAACCTTTGCAGTTTCGCTTGTTCCGCCGCCAGCGACTCGATTTGCTTGTTCTTCTCGGCTTCGAGCTTGGCGAACGCTTCGTTCTTGGCGGCGAGCTGGTCTTGCAATTCCTTGTTGTCGGCCAGCATCTTCGCCCGCTCGTCGTTGAATTGCTTTTCGGCGGCGTCCTTGGCTTGCTCGGCTTCTTCGACTTTCTTGAGCGCCGCGTCGACCTGCGCCTGCTTGCTCTCTTCGACCTTTTGCCGCTGTGCTTGCTCTTGGGCGATCTGGTCGCGGGCGGCCACCAACTCTTCGGTCTTCGCGTTCAGCGTGCTGGCCAGAAACTCCACCGCCTGGTGATAGCGCTGGCTTTCTTCCGGCGCGGTGCTGACAAAGGTTTGCATGTCCTTGTTCTTGATCTCGGTGATGTCGCTCAGCTTGGCGCTGTCGGGCACGCCGATGATGCCCCTGATCGCGGTGAGATCGGCCTCCGCCGCGCTTAAGGCGGCGCCCTTCTGGGAGGCGGCGTCAGCATTCGACTTGCTTTTCAGGGCCTCATCCGTATACGAGCGGAAGAACATGAACGTCGTGACGCTCAGCAAAATGGTGAGCATCACGAAGATGATCAACGCGATCTGCAAGCCCTGGTTTTCGCTACTGGCCATGACTGAGACTTCCCCTCCGTTTGATTCGACCACCTAACCCGGATGATTCATCAGCCCACACTAACCCGAAGCGCAAGCGAGGACGCGAAACGAACTTACCTCGCTTGCGCTTCGGGTTGGTGTAAGCCCACCGTCGTTCGGACACCCCGGGGCTGATGAATAATCCGGGCTAAGACTTTGGTGGCAAAAGACCTACGTTGAGTCTACGCAGCCGGTGGCCGGGTGTCAAAGAAAAAACGCCGGCAGCCGCGCGAACACGCCGATTTCGCCGATTCTATGGGAGAGTGCCATGCGGAGGTTCGCGGAACGCGACCTAGGCCGGTCCCTAATTGGTTTTGGCGACCAAAAACCGATCAAAAATCGATTCCGGAAACGCTACCGCTGGTAGATCGGCAAGGTGCCGTTCTCCAACTGCAAAATGGTGAGATTGATCGCCGTGGTGTAGACCGGGCCGATGTAGCCTTGCGTCCATGAGCCATTGGGCGAGGCTTCGGCGACCAGCTTGGCACACACTTTGTCGCGGTATTCGTCCCAGGTTTTCGCCCCCTCGCGATAGGAAACCTGGGCATAGTAATAGTGGGCGTAATGCCAGTGCCCGAAGCCTTCGTTATGAATGTTGTCGAGATTCTTGCGGCAATAGTCCAGCAGCTTGGGCACAAACTTGTCGTCGTAATCGCCCGCGTTGAACAGGCAGGCGATCGCCGCCGCCGAAATCGCCGGACGCCCGCCGCCGCCCTTCGAGCTGTATTGCACGCCGCCGTCGGGCAACGTGCAATCGCGAATATATTTGACGGCCTTGTCGATGATCTCTTTGGGCACGGGAATGCCGGCGTTGCGGCAGCCGCGCAGGCCCTGCACTTGAGTGATGGTGGTCGAGCCTTCGTCGAAGCCGCGGCCGTCGCGCGCGCTCACATAACCCCAGCCGCCGGCCTCGGTCTGCGCCTCGCCGGTGAACTCGACCGCCTTGGTCAAGACTTCGACCAGCGTGTCGCGGCGGTCGGCGTCTTCTTCTTCGCCGAGCACCTGCGAAAGAAAAAGCATCGAGTAGCCGTGGCCGTAGGTATAGCGATCGTCGTTGTGCGGATCGCCGATCAGGCCGTTGGCGCGGCCGCGGCTGACCAGGTAATCGACCGCGCGGCGCAAATTCGGGGCGTATTTGCCCTGCGTGGTGGTCGAGCCTTCCGAGAGCAGCGCCATGCCGGCCAGCGCCGTCATGGCGGTGGGGTAGCGCCCCTCGTTGGCGGTCCAATGCCCAAGGCGCGATTGCGTGTTGGCCAACCAATCGAGTCCGCGGGCGACGACGCGCTCCACCTTGGGATCGGTGACCACGCGGGCAGCGTGGGCAAAGGGAGCGAAACAAGACGATGCCAGAAGAACCGAGATCGTCGCGGCTGGCGCGATCGGCAGGCAGCTCAGGAACCGTCGTTTGCGGCATCCGTAGGGCGACCTTCCCAGGTCGCCCGTTGAAGTCATCGCGTGGGATGGACGACCTAGGAAGGTCATCCTACGACTCGCTCCACGGCCGCTTCTGCAAAAAGCCATCATGCTTGCTTCCTTTATTCCGCGAACGGATCGTCGTCGATGCCCAGCGCCTGTTTGATGACCTCAGCCTGCTCGTCGAGCGCTTCGCCGTACGGCTGCAACTGGTTGCGCAGGGCGCGCCACACGGCGCGGCCCGCCGCCGAGGTGGCGTTTTTCTTGCCGGCCTCGTCGGCGGTGTCAGGCTCGTCGGTGAACGCGAGAACAAAGGCTTCGCGCGGCGTGTGCACCGTCACCTCGTGCTTTTCCAGGTCGCCGATGG
>DASVHB010000743.1:0-31679 GCA_036379195.1 Pirellulales bacterium | reverse complement strand
CACGTCGAGTTGGTCGCAAGTGAGCACAAAGCCGCTTTCGCCCAAGCGTTCCGGGTGATCGGGATCGAGTTTGCCGCGCCAGTCGGGTACCGGGCCGTAGACGGTCCGCACGTGACCATGCAGCACCATGATCTCGCGATGCTGATTGCCGGTCAGCCGGTCTTCGAACGTGGCGTTCATCAACACCAGTGAAGTCGACGGCTTGCCAGCCGACTTCGCAGTCTTGGCTTTCGGCTTGGGCGGCGCCGCCCCGCCCGGTAGCAGCGGCGCGGCGCTGCCGTCGTCCAGCCAGGTGCGCGTGATGGCGCCCGGCCCCATGGCTGTCACGTCGCCCGAGGAGTACTCATAGTTCAGATCGCGGGCTTTCATCCGTTCCCAGGAGGTCATTTTGCGGCCCTGGACGACGCGATGCTCCATCTCGACCCCTTGCCGGCAGATCAGCCGCTCGACTTGCGGCCGCTGATCGCCTTGGCCCGCGTCGAATCGCACCGGCCCGCTGAAGACAGCCCGCAACAACGGCGTGCGAAGCTGCGACTCGGCGTTGTGGGCCACCACCTTGTCTTTAAAGTCAGCCTGCTGCCCATCGAAATCCATCCGGCCCTGCCACTCGATGGTCAGCGGTTGCGGTTTCGTGAGCGGCCGGCCCTGCATGTCGCGATCGACCGGCAGCAGCAGCGTGCCCGGCCCCGGCACCCACAGTTGATTCGTCGCCCGCTTCAGAAAAATGCTGCCGCCGCTGGTGCTACTGCCGCCGATAAGCGTCATTTTGCGGCCATCGATGCGGGCTGGCATGCCGGTCACTTGCACCGTCATGTTCTCGGGCGTCGGCTGCGTCAGATGCAAATGATCGCCCACGATCACCAGCGGCTCTTCATCATCGAGTTTGCTCGGCCGCTCGGCGCAGCGCGTATGACCGTCAATCGTCAGCTCCGACACATCCATTTGCTCGCCCCGGTAGATCACCTGGGCCTGCAACAGATCGCCGGAGACATGAAACTGCCGGTCAGGCGCCGACCGCTTGGCAGGCGGTGGCGGCGGTGGAGCGGTCTGCGCCGCCGCGGGGCCAGTGGGCGCGGGCGGCGGCGGCGCCGGCGGATCGAACCACACCTGCATCTTGCCTACCTCGCCCTCGAGTTGCGGCGAATCGGGATGCACGTGCCCCTGAGCCAACATCTTTTCGGGATTGAATTGCCGCTGGTTGGGTCCAGCAGCGGCGCCCGCCGCGGCCTGCCGCAGCCATACATAAATCTTGTCCGCATCCAAACTGCCGCTGCCGGTGCTTTCGACGTGCGCGCCGCCGAGGATCGAAAGGAGCCGACTGCCTTCATACGGATGAAACTTCAGCGCTGTCGTCCAGCGGACAAAGAGCGTTTGCCCCGCGCCGTTCGGCGGACTGCCGCGCAGCCAGCCTTTGCCGGTGGCGCTAAATGCCTTGGGAGGTGCCGAGGGGTTTTCCAGGTCCGACTCGAAATACAGCTCGCGCGCATGAATCTCGCGTAGCTCGCCTTCGCGGCCCGCGACGGGTAGCACGCGCTGCCGCAGCATCGCCTCGTCGCTGTCCGACAGCCGGCCGCTGCGCTTTTGAATGTTGTAATCGAGCTTCCGCCCACGGGCTTCGACGCCGTTGGATGGCGACCGCAACAGCACCGGCGTGCCCTCAGCCACAATCCGCCGCGGCCGCAGCTTGGGCATGCTTCCGCCCTTGGCCGGCGCCGCCGTGGTCGGGTCGGGCTCGAATTCCAAGTCGAGCCGCTCGCAGGTCATCTGGTCGCTGGCTCCGGCGGGATTCAGCCGCAATACTTCGACGTGGTCTTTGAAAGTGGCCAAATAACGGGCCATTTCAAGCCGGAACGGGCCTTGGCAAGTGATCTCGACCGGCGGCTTCGGTCCCGAGGGCGGCTTCACGCGCTGCTTATCGGCGGGCGCCGCATCGGCCGCTTTTCCCGCGCCGGGAAACAGGTCGGCGTCGCCCGGCTCGACACGCATGTAGACGTCGCGGTCGAGTTCAAAGGTTTTTACCGCGCCGCGCGTCGGCTGCTGCGCTTTCTCCGCGGCGCTGTAAAGATTGAGCCGCATTTCCCGCCCCCGCCCGCGATTGGGACCATAGGTGAATTCCACCAGATGCGGCGTGGTGATCTGGTCGTTGGCCATCGTCACTTCTTTGGTCACGATGAGCAGATCGTCTTCCGGGCCCGGCGAGCGTTGATCGCTGCGGATGGTCACATCGCCCAACAGCCGCCCGCCGACCAGCTTGTTGCTGGCCTTCATTTGCCTCAGGTCAAATTTCTCGCTGAAGCGCAGCTTGGCGCCCGTGGGCGCCCGCAACACAATCGCCCGCCGATTGCGCTCGGCTTGGTCTTCGAAGCGTCCTTCGGGCATGAAGATCATCGTGCAGGGCGTGAGCGTGACGACGCACGGGTCGTCCGGGTCGGCCTGATAATCTTTCAGCAGCAGCTTCCCCTGGGCGGTTTCGAGGATTTTGGGAGACGACGTAATCTCCCAATCGTCGCCCGAAAACCAATGCCCTAGTTCGGCGCGTTGCTCGCCCACGGCGGCACGCGCCCGCTGGCGGTCTTCGTCGCTGATGCTCACCGCGTCGATATACGATTCTTGCGGCTCGATGAAGGGCACGGCGGCGATCGAATAGACCCACCAGGTCGCCACGACCACAATGAAGCTGCCGATAATTCGAGCCAGGCGCGACATGGACTTGACGGAACGGCGCGGCGCACGCCGAGCCGCCGAAAGGGTTCTGGGATTTCGACTATTCTTGGCGCTGAGAAGCTAGGCGAAATCTACAACCAGCGAAAGACCATTTTGGGCCGGTCTGCCCGGTCTCCGCACCCGGGGACGTCATCCCTGCTCGAATGCGCTGTACGATCCCCTGATTGCGTTGTCCGATGACAATTGAGACGCTGTTTCGCGATGCCCATCGTCTCGGCAAAAAAGCACCCCATGGGCTTGCGCCCACGGCTATACGCCGTCGCCGCTGCGCGGCTGGCACAGCGTGATGCGCTGCCGAATGAAGGACCCTGGATACGGGCGACACATAGCTATCGGCCTTGATCGGGCCGCATTCCCGTGCAGGCCAACCTGAACCAACCATGTATGGGCTACGATGATTTCTCTGAGCATGGCTTTCCGCTGTCAGTGACTTGCTTGATTGGGCTTTGCGGCTTTCTCTGCAGCCACGCCAATGCCATCACGAAAAGCAGGATTGGCCACATCACCGCCAAGGTATAAACAACCAGCGATCGCGATTGCGCGTTTGGCGCCTGAGCCAGGGACTCGTGCATTCGCTGTTGACGAAGATGCAACCAAGCGACGGGGAGACCCAGCGCAAGATAAACCGCAAACACGATTGTCCCAAATGCGTCGGGGTCATCCGGCATGTGCCTGCTCCGTTCTTGTCAGCGCGCTACGCGGCAGCCGTCACCCTTCCACCGCGATCAGCCCGTCGCGGACGGCGTCGGCGAGCACTTGCGGCGTCGTGCGAATTTCGGTGTCGTCTTCCAGGTCGACCAGCACCGAAGGAGCCGTCGCTTGTACGACACCGCCAATCCAACGAGAGCCGTCGTGGTACTTCACGCGCGTGCCAGAGCGGAAGCTCAGCGAGGCAGCGGCGCCGGGGGCAGTGATTTTTGACGCTGCGGGCTTGCTGACCACGGGCTCGGGTACGGATTGATCGGCCGATTTCTCGGAAAGCTGCGGCACGCGGAGTGTGCCTGCTACTTTCTTCTTGTCGAACACGCCGGCCAGCTCTTGCAACACGTGCCAGTTTTCTAAGCGGTCTTGCTTGGCCATCAACAGCGTCTCGCTGGGGTTGCCGTCTTTGTCAAAATGCTTGGCGAACCGCCCCTCGCTCCGGGCAAAGTCGATGAAATCGACCTGCTCGCCCGTCTTGGGGTTGATCCACCAGTCCTCGTTCACCGCCGGGTTGCCTTGCAGCGACAGGCGCGACTTGATGGTGTCGCCCTTGCGCGGGTCGTAGGCCAACAGCGGAAACGCCCGACTGTCGACCGCCAGCCGAGCCTGGTCGGTGGCCATGTTGTCGGCCACGCCGTGCTCGGGCTGACAGGTGGTATAGCAGCATACGATCGCCGGCCCGTCGAACTCCAAAGCGTCGAGCACAGCCCGATAGAAATGGTTCATGTGGGCGCAGGTCGTCTGCGCCACGAAGCACCGCGGGTGCATCATGGCGATCTGCGCGATCTCCTTGCGGCGCTCCTGCTTGCCGCCGATGGTCTTGCCGTGCAAGCTCATCTTGGTGTTCTGCCCGGTGTAGCTGGAGGTCGAAGCCTGCCCGCCCGTGTTGGAATAGACCTGCGTGTCGAGCACGAAGAACTTGACGTTCGCGCCCGAGGCCAAGATGCGCGAGAGCGACTGAAAGCCGATGTCGAACATCGCGCCGTCGCCGCCCAGGCACCACAGCGGACGGTTTTGCCAGCCGAGCTGGTCCCAGCGCATCCGCACGCCCATGGCGAAGGCCGGGGCGTTTTCGAAGAGCGAATTCGACCACGGCACCAGGTAGGGGTTGTAAGGATACGTCGAAGTGTAGACCGTGTTGCAGCCCGTGGCGGCGATGATGCCCCACTGGTCGCCGTACTTGGCGCCGGTGGCCGAGCAGAGCATGCGCAGGGCGGTGCCTTCGCCGCAGCCCGCGCAACTGCCCGCCCCGCCGGTGTAGACGTGCGTCTGCTCTTTGAGCATCATGTCTACCAGCAGGTTGTCGTTCACGTAGCGCTCGTCGGAAGGGCCGAAGCGCTTGAAGAAGCGATGGCTCTTGCGAATGCTGGTCATCACGTCGTCGTCTTTGGGAATCATCTTCAGGGCGTCGTCGTCGCAGACGGTGACGCACTCGGCGCACCCCTTGCACTTGCTGGGGTCGATGATGATCTGAAACATCCCGCCGTCGTCGCCCTTTTTCTTGGGGCCCTCGTAATACTTGCGGGTGCGCGACCATTGCCGGCGATACATTTCGCGGTCGGCCTCGTCGGGGATTTCGGCCAGCAGCTTGTCCAGGTGGCTCTCGCCGAGCACCTTGCCCAGGATGGCCGTATCGGGGCAGAGCGTGACGCACTCCATGCAGCCGGTGCAGTTGCCGGCGATGTAGTCCGGGATATCCGGCGAAATGTAGCTGAAATCGCGCAGCGTGGCGGTGCCCGCCGGCACCAGCGAGCGGGCCACGCTCAAGTCGGCGGGCAGGCCCTTTTCGGCCTGGCCTTCTTCGTACGAACGGATGATGCGGTCGTTGAAGTCGTTGACATCGAGAATCGGCAGCCGCACCCGGCGATAATCACCGTCCAAAAGGGTACCGTAGGAGTTGTTGTTAAAAGGATCGCGCTCGGAGGCTTCGTTCATCGAGCACGAAGAAAGGTCTGTGGCCATGAGGGGTTCTCGGGATGGGGTTATCGTTCTGGGGGTAGGTTTATTCGGAGTCGCCTTTGTGCTTCTGTAGGGAACGGACTCCGTGCCGTTCCGTGAACTACTGTGCGTTCCACCGACCCTAACGCCTCTGTAGGGAACGCCCTCTGTGGCGTTCCGCGAATTGCGTTTTGCCATCAACTGCTCTTCCGCCTCTGTAGGGAACGCCCTCTGTGGCGTTCCGCGAACTGCTTTGTGCATTCCACTGCCCCTTCGGCCCCGCTATGGAATGCCACGGAGGCATCTCCTACCATTCTCACGCCGTCCACGGGTCAACGATCTTCGAATACGGCCATTCGCGCCAATCGCGTACCAAGCCCTTTCTCACTGGATTGTCGAGCACATACAGCGCGACTTGCTCAAACGGCCAGTCCAAATCGAGCACCCGATCGTAGCTGCTTTTCTGCCACAGCTTGCCCGTTAAACCAAACGTCCAGCTTTTGTTGGTAGTGTAACTTTTGAACCGGCTGAGATGGTCTAGCACTCCTTCGACGATCCAACCGCGTGGTCCCGCGTTTACGAACTTGATGTCTCGGTCGGTTAGCCGGCAAACGAAGTGCAAGTGGTCGGGCATCAGGCAATAGCAGAACAGCAACCAGTTGTAATGAGTCTTTGCCCAAAGCAAGGAATCAATCACTTCCTTTGCGAGGCCGTCGTTCCGGAACGGCTGCCCGTGGTGACGCGCGCAAACCGTAAAATGGTATTCACACGCCGTCGTGGCGTACGCCTGTGGCGTCAGACGGTGCGATTTACGCGATGGACGGGTCGTTTGGTCGTGCATCGATGTCTCGGATTGCACGGAACGCCACGGAGGGCGTTCCCTACAGACGTTGATTGGCATTCGGGCCTAATTGGATTTGGACGGTTTCTAGCATTCACGGAACGCCACGGAGGGCGTTCCCTACAGACGCACGCGCGTTATGCACCCGCCTGCATCACCTCCGCCGGTATCTCGCGCATTTCCTGGTAACCGCGCTTGACGCAGGTCAGGTTGTCTTGCACCACTTGCTCGCCGCGCTTGCCGAAATACTTGCGCAACGCTTTCTCGACGCCCGCGTATACCTGCTCGTCGGTCATGCCGCTGGCCGCCGAATACGGCGTCAATTTCAAAAACGCCCCTAGCAACACGATGCCCTGCATGCGCATCTCGAGGTCGGCCTCGCTCGCCACCTCTCGGGCGATCTGCACCATGTCGGCGTAATACACCTTCAGCCGCTTGTCGCGGATCGTCTTGCGGTGCCAGGCGGGAAGCCGTTTCCAGACTTCGGCCGGGTCCTTTTGGGTGGATTGCATGAAAATCGAACCGCCGGGCACCATGCCCGACAGCGGATTGCCGCTCTGCATGGCATTGACGTCATTGAGCACCACCAGATCGACGTGCTCCAATTCGCTATGCATTTCGATATGCTCGTCGGCGATCGTCAGATAATACGTGGTCGGCAGACCCTTCTTCTCCGAACCGTATTTGGGATACGCCTGCACGTCTTTGCCAAACACGCCGCCGGCGATCGTGGCGATGACCTTGTTGGTGGTCACAGAGCCAAAACCGCCCACCGAATGCCCGCGCATCGAAAAACCGCCGTTGGGACGCAGGTCGGGGTCTTCCGCGATTTTCAACGCCAAGGCATGATCGATGCCGACGCAGAAATACTCCTGCCCGTCGTTCTGCATATTGTCGAAAATGGCGATGACGTCGCCTGGCCGCACGTCGCGGCTGCCCAGACCAGCGGCGCCGTGATAGATGCGCGGGATGCGCTGTAGGTCAGGCTTTCCAGCCTGACCTACGCCAGCGGCGGCATCGCAAAACGCCGCCTTGATTTCGCGCGTCAGGTGATTGCCGGTGGTCGAAAGCGGATCGTCCATCCGCTCGATGATCGAGAACGCCTTGCAATCCTTCAACGCTTCGACGATTCGCCGCGCTGGGAATGGCCGGAAACAGACCACCGTCAGGCAGCCGGCCTTGATGCCCTTTACGTCGCGCAGATAGTCGATGGTGGCCTGGGCCGTTTCCATGTACGAGCCGATGCCCACCAAAATGTACTCGGCGTCTTCGCAGCGATATGGCAACAGGAAGTCATAGTTCCGCCCGGTCTTTTGGCGGAACTCGGCAAAGGCGTCGGCCAGTGCCGGCTCGACGCGATCGTAATACCAGCGCTGAGCGATCTTGCCCTTCATGTACGAATCTTGGTTTTGCACCGTGCCCGACATCAGCGGATTGTCGGGATCCATCAGGTTCATCAGCTTCTCGGCGGGCGAACCGACGTACTCCCGCATGAACTCCGTTTCCGGTAGCCTGACGGTCTCGACCGTGTGCGTCGTGAGAAAGCCGTCCTGCACGTTGAAGAACGGCGTAAAGCTGGCCTCGGCGGCCCGTCGGGCAACCAGGCACAAATCGCCGGCCTCCTGGGCGTTGCGGCCAAAGAGCATGCCCCAGCCGCAGTCGGCCACGCTCATCAGGTCGTCGTGACCGGCGTGTACGTTCAGCGAGTGGCTGGTCAACGCACGGGCGCCAATGTTCATCACCACCGGCAGCCGCTTGCCGGCGATGGTGTAGAGCACTTCCTTCATCAGCACCAGCCCCTGCCCGGACGTAAAATTGGTCACGCGTCCGCCCGCCAGGGCAAAGCCTTCGCAAAAGGTGGCCGCCGAGTGTTCGCTTTCCGGTTCGAAGAACACAAGCTGCTCGCCCCACAGGTTGGGGCGGCCGTTGGTCACCGCCGCGTTGAAGCCGCCGCCCATGGTGGTCGAGCTGGTGATGGGATACGCCCCCGAGCCTTGCGAGATGTTGATCTCGACGTGGACCACGGCCTCGGCGCCGTCGCAGGTGGTGGGAATGCCGGGATATTCGTATTTCTTTTCGACCTCGAGGTCGGCCGGAACCGGTACACTGAGATCGAGCAGCGAACGCGGGGGCGAAATGGTACCCACACTCATCGTGGTTTCTCCTGCGAAAGGTGACCTGAATAGCGCCAGTTGCCGTCGCCGCTGGCGGCGGCCTGGGCCAGCGAGCGCGGCGCGTAAAGGCCGTGCGATTCAAAGAAAGCGTCGTGCAGCCGGGCCTTGGCCCAGTCGATATTGTCGGTCTTGAGCACCACGGCCCACGAGCAGCCGGCGTCGTCGGCCCAGTCGCGGGCGTCGTTGGTGGCAAAGCCGAGCACGGCAATGCCGGCATCGTGGCCGGCCTCGAACACCAGCCGCACCAGCTCACGGGTTTGCGGGTTGCCGAAATAGTCGTCGTTGCCAAAGACGACCAGCGCCCCCAGTTCGGCCAGCGGCATGACGCCGCGGTGTGTTTCCAGTCCCCGCGATTGCACGTAATTGGCAATCTTCTTCGCGCGCGCGTTGTAGTTCATGACAGAACTCCGAGACGCCAACGAAATGGAACGAAGACCCCTGCCGCGCCGAAGAAGCAACGCGATGACGAGGGATTGGCGTCCTGCGCGACGGGCAACCGCCGAGAGATGCGAACGACCCGAACCGGGTCGATCACTTCGCCCAGCCAGTAACCTACCGCGCGCTCCACGAATCGATGTCGATTGGCGGTGCCGAACTACTACGCGGCCGCGCCCCTCATGCTACACCTTGGCGGGTGCGTGTCAACAAAATTCTTTGCATTCCCAACCGGTGCTTGCTTGTCGGGCTGCTGCGGCGTGGTTGCGTGTGCGGTGGTTTTACCGAAAAGCGTCTGTAGGGAACGCCCTCCGTGGCGTTCCGCGAACTGCGATGCGACGTCGCGCCGCCCCCCGCGGAACGCCGCGAAGGGCGTTCCCTACAGAGTGAATAGGCGAGCCGCCTGCTCCGGCAGGCCCAACACTCCGGCAGGCCCGCCACTGGCGGCCTGATGAGCGTGCTTTTACAATAGCTGCCAAGCGTTTCGCACCCGGAGCCATTCACCATGAAACCTTGGAAAGTCTGTGTTCTCGCCGCGTTCTTCGCGCCCGTCTGCATAGGGGGCAAGCCTTTGGCCGCCGACGATTGGCCGCAATGGCGGGGACCGACGCGAGACGGCGTGTGGCGCGAGACGGGCGTGGTCGAGAAGTTCGCCAGTCCGCAGATCAAGATTCGCTGGCGCGTGCCCATCTCTAGTGGTTACAGCGGCCCCACCGTCGCCGATGGTCGGGTGTATGTAACCGACCGGGTCGCCGAACCGAAACAAATCGAGCGGGTCCATTGCTTCAACGCCAAGACCGGCGAGCAAATCTGGTCGTACAGCTACGATTGCGTTTATCACGATGTCAGCTATACCGCGGGGCCGCGCGCCTCGGTGACCATCGACGAAGGCCGGGCCTATGCGCTGGGAACCATGGGCGACTTTTTCTGCTTCGATGCCGCCGGCGGCGAGATCTTGTGGCAGCACAACCTTGACGAAGAATATAAGGTTCGCATGCCCATCTGGGGCCTGGCCGCTTCGCCGCTGATCGAACAGGGACTGGTGATCGTGCAAGTCGGCGGCGAAAGCGACGCCTGCCTGGTGGCCTTCGATAAGCAGACCGGCGAAGAGCGTTGGCGCTCGATGAAAGACGATGCTTCCTACTCGGCGCCAATCATGACCAAGCAGGCCGGACGTCCCGTGATGATCTGCTGGACTGGGCAGCACGTGGCTGGACTTGACGCTTCGACCGGCAAAGTCTTTTGGGAGTATCCGTTCAAGCCGTCGAAGATGGTGCTTTCGATCGCCACGCCGGTGGTCGAGCGCGACCGGCTGTTCGTGACCGGCTTTTACGATGGTTCGCTGATGCTCAAGCTCGATCCCAAAAAGCTGGCGGTCGAAAAGCTCTGGCGCCGCGTGGGCCGCGACGAAAACCACACCGACAGCCTGCAATCGCTGATCAGCACGCCTTATTTGAAAGGCGACTACGTGTACGGCGTCGATAGCAACGGCGAGCTGCGCTGCCTGGAGGCCGAAACGGGCGACCGCCTATGGGAGCAACTGCCGGGCAAGAAACCCGTCCGCTGGTTCACAATTCACATGGTCGAAAACCACGGCAAAGTGTGGATGTTCAACGAGCGCGGCGAGCTGGTCATCACCCGGCTTTCGCCCAAGGGATATGACGAAATCAGCCGGGCCAAGCTGATCGCGCCGACGCGCGAGCAGTTAAACGAGCGCGGCGGCGTCTGTTGGGCGCATCCGGCGTTTGCCGATCGGCATGTTTTTGCGCGCAACGATGAAGAGCTGGTGGCGGCGGACCTGTCGGCCGCCGGGGCGGATTGAGATGTCGATGATCGGTTTTGGCAGAATCATCATCCCTTTGATGGTTACATCCGATCAGATCCCACCACCCGCTCCGCGCAACGCCGCAAATAGTCGATGCTCTCGCGGGCCAGCCGTTCGGGTCCGGGCGTGTAATCGAACACCTCCACCGAAACCCAGCCGCGGTAATCGATCTCGCCCAGCGCCGTCAGAATCGGCACAAAATCGAGCTCGCCCATACCCGGCCCTTGGCGGTTGGGATCGTTGGCGTGAAAGTGAACCAGCCAAGGAGCACAGCGGCGAATGATTTCGGGAATCGGCGTCGATTCGCTCGACATGGCTTTGCAGTCGAGATGCAGCCTGCACTGCGGCGAGCCGATCATCTCGACCAGTCGCACGCCCCCGGCGGCGGTCAGCAGAAAGTTGCCCTCGGCCGGGGCCAACGGCTCGATGGCCAGCGTCACGTCGAGATCTTCCAGCACGGGCATCGCCGCCCGAAACACGTCAGCGGCGTATTGCATGCCTTGTTCATCGCTGACCCCGGGCAGCAGATTGCGCTGCATCGGCGAGCCGAACACCATCAGCGATCCGCCCAGATCGCGGCAGAGCCGGGCCAGCTCGGCGACATACTCGCTGGTCGCCCGGCGGACGCCGGTCTCGGGGCTGGTGACATAGAATCCCTCGGTCTTGGCCAGCAGCCAATGCAGGCCGATCATGCTCAGCCCCGCGTCTTCGACCTGCCGCCGCACCTCGGCCCGGCGCGCCGCCGAGATCTGCCGCGCATCGGGGTGAATGGTGAACGGCGCAATTTCGATGCCCGTGTAGCCGCACTCTCGGGCAAAAGCAAAGCCCTTTTCCAAGGGCCAATCGACAAACGTCTCGTTGCAGATGGCGAATTTCATCGAGCTGCTCCGCGCTGAATCTTCTGACAGGCGTTCAATTTCACCGCGATTGCTGGCAGAAAACAAGGCCCTCGCGATTCGCTTGAGTGCCCGAAGCCGTGTTTATTTCCAGCCGTCGCGGAAGCGCTCTGGCGCCGGGGCGGGAAAGTCGCGGCTTTGCGTCCAGCCGTGCAGTCCGCCGGGCAAACGACTCAGCCAACGCGGCTGCTCGCCGTTCGCGGAGCGCACCAGCACCCGGCCCAGCCGCGTGGCCAGCCAGGTCGCGACACGGTACAGCGCGGGCCGCCTCATCACCATCGACCAAAGTCGGTAGGCCGTCGCTTCGGCGAAGCCCAGCTTGCCCGGCTCGTGGTGCAGTTGCTCGCGCAATTGGATCAACATTTCGGGAATGGCGATCTTCACCGGACAGGCGGCCTGGCAGGCGCCGCACAGGCTCGAAGCGTGCGGCAGGTGCTCGTTGGCCGACAAGCCGTCGTAGAGCGGCGTGAGCACCGCGCCGATCGGACCGGCATAGACGCCGCCGTAGGCATGCCCGCCCACGTTGCGGAAGATCGGACATGCATTCAGGCACGCGCCGCAACGAATACAGAACAGGCTCTCGCGCAGCGGCCCGGCCAGAATGCGCGAACGTCCGTTGTCGAGCAGCACCAGGTGAAACTCGTCCGGTCCGTCGAGTTCGCCGGGTCGGCGCGGCCCGGTGACCAGCGAGGTGTAAATCGAGAGCTTCTGCCCGGTGGCCGCCCGAGCCAGCACTTTCAAAAACACCGGCACGTCGGCCAGCCGCGGAATGACTTTTTCGATGCCGGCGATGGCAATGTGCACACGCGGCATCGACGTGGTAAGGCGAATATTGCCTTCGTTCGAGACCAGCACGATCGTGCCGGTCTCGGCCACGACGAAATTGGCGCCGGTAATGCCCGCGTCGGCCCGGGCAAACTCGGCGCGCAGCCGGCGTCGGGCGTAGGCGGCCAGTTGTTCGGCGTCGGCCGGCAGCGGTTGCCCCGCGTCGCGGCTGAGCAGTTCGGCCACCTGCGGCGTGCGCAAATGGATGGCGGGCGCCACCAGGTGCGAGGGGCGCTCACCCGCCACTTGAATGATGTATTCGCCAAAGTCGGTCTCGATGGCCTCGATCTGTTCGGCGGCCAAGGCGGCATTGAGATGAAGCTCTTCGCTGGTCATCGATTTCGACTTCACCACGCGCTTCGCGCCGCGAGCGCGCAAGATATCAAGCACAATCTGCCGGGCGTCGGCGGCGTCGCCGGCGTAATAAACGTGGCCGCCTTGCCGCTCGACATTCGCTTCGAGCGTTTGCAGGTGCTGGTCGAGGTTGGCCAGGGCGTCGTCTTTGATGGCCCGCGCCCGCTGGCGCAGCGCGTCGGCGTCGGGCAGCGCGGCGAAGGCCGCGCGGTTGCGCTGCCCCAGCGTATCGCCCAACTGAGCCAGCGCCAGTTGCAGGTTGGCGTCGGCCAGGGCCTCGGCGCTGGCCGCCAGAAATTCGTGATGCTCGTGCCGAGCGTAGCTGGTGCTCATGGCCGCAAAACCTCAAATGCCACCATAGCCACCGGCGCCAGGCCGACCACGACGGCTAATACCGTGATGCCCTGCGGCGGCGGGACGCGCCGGGTGCGCAGCACCACCGGCGTCACCAGCAGCGCCAAAATGCCGATCACCAACGCGGCAAACAGAAACAGGTTCGAGAGAATCATCAACGGCGCGTCGGGCGGCGGATTGCTGATGCGGATGCCCGCGAAGCTCACTTCGCACACCAGCGTGGTGACCACCATCAGCATCCAGCCGATGGTGAGCGCCTCGACGCTGCGCGGATCGCCAGCGGCTGGCACTCGTTTTCGCTTTTTCACCCGCTTCGACATCTTCGCCGGTGTGTTGATCGATTCTGCTCAGAGCTTCGACTCATTGTAACGGCGCCGAGCGTCTCGGGCAGACCACCGCCGGTTTTTCGATTTTCCGGAATCGCCGGTGACGAAAATATGATGTGCTCGCGGGCCTCCGCGCGGTGGTGTCGCAAAGTTGAGTTGTTCGGAGCGAGACGATACCAACCCGAAGCGTAAGCGAGGCCAAAAAGTCAGGCGGACATATACGAGGGAAGCCATCAGGAACATCGTTCCTGACTCTTTACTCCCACGTTCGGTATCGACTACGCTGGCAAGATGAAACGGCCAAGCGTCCAACTCCGTTTGGCGTCGCTTTTTTGGGCGATCGCCGCCGTGGCGTTCGTGGCGGCGGTTTGCGCGAATGCGATGCACGGCGACCCAATCGGTTTTGTCGTCACACATTTCATCGGCGCGATGTTGTGCTTTGCGACCTGGTACGTTCGGCTTCGCCGCCAGTACCGAAACGAGTCGTCCGCTTGAGCACATGCGCTCGATCAACATTTGCGATGAAGAATCACGCCGCGATGGGCGGCTCGCTGCGCGGAGTGGTGTAGCGCAGCATCTCGTGATGCCGGCGATGATGGTGATAGGCCAGGCCGAGAAACGCGATGCCCAATCCGATGCCGGCCCCGATGAGCAATACGATCATCATCAGCATCAATGACGGCGCGCCCCAAATCTGATCGGTGTATTCATGCCGGGCGTTGCCGAACGATTGAAAACGCAACCCCACGCCGATGGCGGTTAGTCCCAGACCGATCATGGCGCCGGCTGCAATGATGGCGCCGCAGAGCGCTCGCATGATTGTTCTCCTTGCCAAAAAGATGCTGCTAGCGTGTGAAACCGACTATTGGCCGATCATCCGCAGGCAGCCGCCCATGACCAATAAAATGCCCGCCAAGATCATAAAGATGCTGCTGCAGCCGCATCCGGCCCACGGTCCATAAGGCCCCGAGGGGTGATACCAGCCACCCCCGCCGCCCCACATTGGTCCTCCACCCAAGCTCATGCCGCACTCTCCCTTCAAGGCCGATTTTCACTCAGGCGCCGCCTGCGGTGCGCCGGAAGCTGCCAGCGCGGTCGCAACTTGCCCATCGAACAAGGAACTGCTCGGACGAAAACTTCTGTTTTCGACGCGAACCGGTGCGAACGCAAAGGTCATACCAACAACCCGCGCACAGGTGGGAACGCTGGCGGGCTAGCGCTATTTTCGCGGAGCGAAAGGCGGCGGTGGCGGCGATCTAAATGACTTGCACGATCGTGGGAACACGGAACGCCACAGAGGGCGTTCCCTACAGATTGCTGGCTTCCTATGATCGTGCCAGGTCATTTAGTGCGGAGCGTAATTCGTCAGCAGCGCTTTCAACTCTTTGACGACCTCGGCGTGCTTTTGGTCTCCGGCCAGGTTCACCATTTCGCCGGGGTCGGCCCGCATGTCGAAGAGCTGCTCGCCGCCCTGGCCGCCAATCCAGGTCGTGTATCGCCAGCGATCGGTGCGGACGCTGTATCCCGATACTTTGGGTCCGCGGCGAATCTGCGTAAAGGCGGCGCGCTTCACCGACTGCGACGGATCGTCGAGCGCTGGGCGCTGACTGACGCCATCGAGATAATCGGGCGACTTCAGGCCGCAAAGATCGGCCAACGTCGGATAGAGATCGACCAACTCGGCCAGCCCGGTGGTCGATTGACCGTTGCCGGCGGCCTGGGGCGCGGCGATGATCAGCGGCACGCGGGCGGCATTCTCGAACAGGCTCATCTTTTGCCACAAGCCGTGCTGATACATGTGGTAGCCGTGGTCGCTGGTGAACACGATCACCGTGTTGTCGGCCAGCCCCAGCCGGTCGAGCGCATCGACCACACGGCCCACCTGCGCGTCCATGAATGAAATCGACGCCCAATAAGCCTGGATCGCCTCGCGCCGCTGTTGGTCGGTCATCTTTTCCTGTTCGGCCTTCGCGCTGCGATAAGCCGGGGCGGGCACGCGGCGGCGATCGTCGTCAGATAGTTCGGGCAGTTCGATCTTGTCGGGCGGATAAAGATCGAAATACTTCTTGGGACTCACATACGGCGTGTGCGGCCGATAGAAGCCGACGGCCAGAAAAAACGGCTCGCTCTGGTGCTGTTCGAGCAGCTTGACGGCCTCGTCAGCGCCGATGCCGTCGGTTTGCTCGCGGTCGCTGCCCTCGGCGGCCAGCCAACTGAGCGTGCCGCCAAACTTGCCCGGCTCGAGCGAGAAAATCTTATTCTCTTCGTCTTTATCGCGTCCGCGGGGATTCACCACGTGCTGCCAGCTTGGCGGATCGTCGAGGCCGTTGGTGCCGATCTGCCCCGGCACGCCATAGTGATAGAGCTTGCCAACGCGGGCGACATAATAGCCCGACTGCCGAAAAAGCTGCGGCAACGTCACCGTGTCGGGAAGGTAGTCGCGGAAGTGCGGATGATCGGGACCGAAATCGCCGCCGGTGTTCGTGAGAATCTTGGTTACGTTCGGGCGGCGTCCGGTGAGAAACGAGCTGCGGCTAGGACTGCACAACGGAAACTGGCAATAGGTCCGCTCGAAGCGCACGCCGCGCGCGGCCAGCTTGTCGATGTTCGGCGATTGCACGCGGCCATGACCATAGCAGCCCAGGTCGCAATTCAAATCGTCGGCAATCAGAAACAAGACGTTTGTTTTGCTCTGGGCGTCGGCGGCCTTGGCGGCGCCGGGCACGTTTATACACGCCAGGGCGACAAACAGCGGCAAGCTTCGCATGGTACTGGCCTCATCGACTGGGTTGGCAGCCCGCAAGCAAGAGTATGACACAAAAGTCTTGGATAGAAAGCGGCGGCGCCAAGATTTCGGCACCGATCCGGCCAAACTCCGGTGGCTGGGCCAGAGCCTAAGCGATGCCCCGGTGGAGCTAGATCCGGGGCATCGGCAAGCCTCTGCCCCAGCCACCAACGGTAAGCTGGCACATAATAATGGATTACCACCTGCAACCAGCGAACTTGAATGCCAAAACCGATTAAAGTAAGCATAACACCGATCCCCAAAGAGATTCGCTAAGAACGATTACTGATGATTTCCGCTCAAACCAGCCTGGCCGACCGTCTGCGTGAGGTGGTGGGCATCGACGGCGTGCTAGCCGCTCATGGCGAGTTGTTGGTCTACGAATGCGATGGCTTCACGATCGAAAAAAACTCGCCCGACGTCGTGGTCTTTCCGCGCACCACCGCCGACGTGCAACAGATTGTGCGGTTGGCCAATGAATATGGCGTGCCGTTTTTGCCGCGTGGGGCGGGCACCAGCCTGGCCGGCGGCTGTCTGCCCGTGGGCGGCGGGGTGATGATCGTGCTCACCCGCATGAAGCAGATCCTGGAGATCAACCTTCGCGACCGCTATGCCGTGGTGCAGCCGGGCGTGGTCAACGTGTGGCTAACCCAGGCGCTGAAGGGCACCGGCTATCATTACGCGCCCGATCCATCGAGCCAGGGCGCCTGCACTATCGGCGGCAATGTGGCCACCAACTCGGGCGGACCGCACACGCTCAAATACGGCGTGACCGTCAACCACGTGCTGGGGGTCGAGGCCGTGATGGCCGATGGCTCGGTGGTCGAGTTTGGCGGGCCGGCCGAAGACTATCCCGGCCTCGATCTGACCGGAGCGCTGGTGGGCAGCGAAGGCACGCTGGCCATCGTCACCAAAATCTGGGTGCGGCTCACTCGCGATCCCCAGGGCGTGCGCACCATGCTCGGCATCTTCGAGTCGTGCGACGACGCCACCAACGCCATCAGCGCGATCATCGCCTCGGGCATCGTGCCCGCCGCAATGGAGATGATGGACCAGGGCATTTTGCAGGCGGTCGAAGCGGCGTTTCATTTTGGTTTTCCGCTCGATGCGCAGGCGATTCTGTTGATCGAGGTCGACGGGCTGGAGGCGGGCCTCGACGAGCAGCGCGATCGCATCATCGCGCTGTGCCAGCAGTCTGGGGCGCGCGAGGTGCGGCAAGCTAACAGCCCCGCCGAGCGGCAGTTGTTGTGGAAATCGCGCAAGCAGGCGTTTGGAGCGGTGGGGCGACTTAGCCCGAGTTACTGCACGCAGGATGGAGTGGTGCCGCGCACCAGGCTGCCGCACATGTTGCGGCGGATTCAAGAGATTGCAGCCAGGCATGACCTGCGGGCGGTGAATGTCTTTCATGCCGGCGACGGCAATCTGCATCCTATTTTGCTGTTCGACGAGCGCGACGCCGATCAGGTGCGCCGAGTGTTGGCGGCCAGCGGTGAGATCTTAGACGAGTGTCTGGCCTGCGGCGGCAGCGTGACCGGCGAGCATGGCATCGGCGTCGAGAAGCTTAGCTTTATGCCCAAAATGTTCACGCCGGACGATCTGGACGTGATGGACCGGCTGCGCCGAGCGTTTAATCCGCGCGGCAACTTGAGTCCCGGCAAGATGTTGCCCACGGCGGGCGCCTGCGGCATTGAGCAGCGCCACCCCGGCCGCCGGGCCGCGCTTTAGCCCATTTTTGCCCATCCGGCAAACTCGGCGATGGTAAACCGGGTTGAGTTCGACGGCCCGGACATTCGCGTTGTGCCGTCTTTGCCGGCGTTGCCGATTATGAGCAACGTAACGCAGATGCCGACTTGCGCGGTTGTGCCTTGGGCGCGGCGGGCGTCGGCAGCATCAGTACGCCTGGCCTTTGAGGCCGGCCACGTTCAACCAACGGGGGGAAACGGTCATGAAGCTGGCGCGCGCGATCGGCTTTTCGACTCGCCTTGGCATTTGGGCTTGCCTGGCGCTGAGCGGATGTTCCAGTTCGGGCGGTATGCTCACGATCTTTCCGACGGGCGATCACCTGCTGAAGGCCACCGACTTCGTCCGCCGCGAAGTGCCCCGCCGCGTGCCCATTCCTCGCGAACTCGATAAAACGGTCGTCTCGGAGTACATCTTGCAACCCGGCGATATGCTAGTCGTCGAACCGACCGCGCTCGATGCGCCGGTGCGGTTTCCGGCAGATCAGACGATCTTGCCCGATGGCACCATCGACTTGTCGCGTTACGGGCGGCTGATTGTGGCGGGCAAAACCATCGAACAGGTCGAGGCCGACATCATGGCCGCGGTGCGCGCGGTCGAAACCGGCCCGGTCGACCCGATCAACGTGCGGCTGGTGAATGCGCAAAGCGCCGTCTATTACGTGTTGGGCGAGGTGAATTCGCCCGGTTCGTTTCCGCTGATTGGGCGAGAAACCGTGCTCGACGCTATTGTGGCCGCGGGCGGATTGGGCGACCGCGCCTCGATGTGCAACATTATTCTCAGCCGCCCCTCGCGGCCCGATGCGTGCCGCACGGTGCTGCCGGTCTGCTACCGGCAGATTGTGCAATTGGGCGATACCACGACGAACTACCAGGTGATGCCGGGCGACCGCATCTACGTGGCCACGCGTTCGCTGCGCGATTCGTGCTTCGGCAAGCGGAGCTGCCCGTTGTGCAAGGGGCAGCAATGCCCATGTCCTTCGGGGGCCGCGGCCTTGGCACCCGCGCTGCCCAGCATCACGCCGCCGCACGTGATTGACGAAGCGGTTCAGTCGTTGCCCGAGTTGGAGCCGATTGAGACTCCCGCCGCGCCGCCCGAAGAAATGCCGCCGGCGCCCTCGGCGCGCCGTGCCAACAGCGAAGGCTAGCCCCGTTTCGCGGCTACTGTATCGCTGGTCCACACCAACCCGAAGCGTTAGCGAGGACGTGCCGGATCTTGCCTCGCTAACGCTTCGGGTTGGTGTCGCCTCGCACACGAGCAACACAGTATGAAGACATATCCTCTTTTTCGGAAGGTTGCGTAACTGCAGTCGTGCGGGGTAGGATTCGCACGGACGAACTCTCTCACCCCCGCCGACCGTTACGCCTTCGATGACTTCGACCGATATCCAAAACGTGTTGCTGGCCGGACGGTGGCAACCGGCTCAGTCCACTGGAACGTTTCAGGCTGAGAATCCAGCCACCAAAACACCGCTCGACGAACGTTACCCGATCAGTTCGTGGGCCGACTGCGAAACGGCCTTGGCCGTCGCCGAACAGGCCGCCCACCAACTGCGGACGATTTCGCCCGACGCGATCGCGGGGTTCTTGCGGCGCTACGCCGAGCGCATCGAAGCCCGTGGCAGCGAGCTTTGCGAGACCGCGCACCTGGAGACCGGCTACCCGGTGAAGCCGCGGCTGGCCGAGGTCGAGCTGCCGCGGACCACCGCCCAACTGCGGCAGGCCGCCGATGCCGCCAGCGACGGCTCGTGGTGCCTGGCCACCATCGACACCCGTTCGGGCATTCGCTCGTGCTACTTGCCGCTGGGGCCGGTCTGCGTGTTTGGTCCCAACAATTTTCCCCTGGCCTTCGGCAGCATTTCGGGGGGAGATTTTGCCGCGGCCATCGCGGCGGGCAACCCCGTCATCGCCAAGGCCAATACCTCGCACCCCGCCACCACCCGCATCTTTGCCGAAGAGGCGCAGCAGGCGGCTGACGAGAGCGGGCTGCCGCCGGGCACCGTGCAGTTGCTCTATCGGCTCAGCCATGCCGATGGCGAGCGGCTGGTGGCCGATGCGCGGGTCGGCGCCACCGGCTACACGGGCAGCCGCTCCGCCGGGCTGAAACTGAAGGCCGCCGCCGATGCCGCTGGCAAGCCCATCTATCTGGAGCTGTCGAGCGTGAATCCCGTGGTGGTGTTGCCCGGCGCGCTGGCCGAGCGGGCCGACAAAATCGCCGACGAGTTTACCACGAGCTGCTTGATGGGCGCCGGACAGTTCTGCACCAACCCAGGACTGCTGGTGCTGATGGCCGGCGAGGCGACCGAGCGTTTCATCGACGCGGCCAGCCGCCGCTTTAGCGAATCGCCCGCCGGCGTGCTGTTGTCGAAAGGCGTGGCCGGTTCGCTCGAGCGCAGCGTGAGCGAACTCACCGCCGCCGGAGCAAAGGTGGTCACCGGCGGACGGGCGGCCGAATCGCCAGGCTATCGCTACGCCAACACGCTGTTGCGGATTGGCGGCCGCGAGTTTCTGGCCCAGCCGCATCGCTTGCAGACCGAGGCTTTTGGCAACGCCTCGCTGATGGTCGTGGCCGAAAGTGCCGAGCAGGCCGCGGCGGTGCTTGATGCGCTCGAAGGCAACCTGACCGGCTGCGTCTACTCCGACACGCGCGGCGCCGACGACGCGCTGTACGAGCGGCTTGTGCCGCACTTGCGCCCGCGCGTGGGCCGGTTGATCAACGACAAGATGCCCACCGGCGTGGCCGTCAGCCCCGCCATGAATCACGGCGGGCCGTATCCCGCCACCGGTCATCCGGGGTTTACGGCGGTAGGCATTCCGGCCTCGCTCGTGCGGTTTGCGATGTTGGCCTGTTACGACAACGTTCGCCCGCACCGTTTGCCACCCGCCTTGGGCGATAAGAACCCCAACGGTCGCATGTGGCGTCTGGTCGACGGCGCCTGGACCAAGGCCGATGTGGTAAAATCGTGACGTGCGCAAATTGTCGGGGGGGCGAGCGCAGCGAGTCCCACCATCGGCGGCCGCAAGCGACACGCGCTGCGCGATTGAGCAACAGGCAGAAAGATGTCGGTCAAAAAGATGAACATGCCCAAGCAGTTCGGTCTGCGGAGGCTGTTCGTGGCGACGACGTGCATCGCCATCCCGTTTGGGCTGCTTCATTGGCTTGGCACGGGAACGACGGCGGCCATTCTATTCATTGCCGCATGGGCGGTCGTCGGCTATTTCGCCAAGCCGTACATTTTGGACAGTCGCGGGTGGACCACCTTCTCATTCGGTTTGTCGGGTCTGTTTTTAACGTGCTGCCTGTTGCCTGGCTTTCAAGGATCCGCATGCACCGGCGGCCGCCGCTCGCAATGCCAGAACAGCCTGAAGATGATTGGTCTCGGCCTCCAGTGTTATGCCGACGTTAACGGCTGCTTTCCGCCGGCTTACATCGCCGATGCCAGCGGCCGCCCCATGCATAGCTGACGCGTGCTGATTCTGCCCCACATCGAGCAAAAGCCACTTTACGACCTGTACGACTTCAGCGAGCCTTGGGACGGACCGCATAATCGCTTGCTCGCGGCGCGGATCCCGCCGTGTTTTCAGTGCCCGAGCGACTCATCGTTGCCAGGCACTGCCAACACCAGTTACTGCGCCATTACCGGTCCGCAAACCATCTGGGCTGGAGACGCCGCGGCGACCTTCGACGACATCTCCGACGGCACAGCGAACACCTTGGCGGTGGTCGAAGTCGCCGGTTCGCGCATTCACTGGATGGAGCCGCGTGATCTGCCCTTCAGTGCGCTCAAGCTCGGCGTGAACCCACCGACCGGTGCCCGCGTCGGCAGCGAACATCCGGACATCGCGCAGGTGTTGTTCTGCGACGGAAGCGTACGCGCATTGGTATCGGCCATCTCGGCGAAAACCATGCAGGCCCTAGCTACCAGATCCGGCGGCGAGACCATCGACGAAGGATACTGACACGGTAGCGGCGACGGGAGCGCGGCAGACAGCTTTCCGTGAATCGATTGACCGGCAGATCATGCCCGATCAGCCGCCGGGCGTTTTTGCCCAGTTGCCTCGTTTTACCTCACCGGCAAATTGTGAACTGGCCGCCCCGAAGATATAGTGAATCGCAACGCGCCCACGTGCGGTTCCCTCGCGGAATGAGGACCGGTGGCCACGGTTTGCGGCGCCCGGACTTCTCGGGGCAATTTATCCAGTGCGAAGAATCATGCGGCGAACGAGTTGGATGGGCCTGGGCCTGGCGGTTTATTGGGCAGGACTGCTTGGTTGGCCGGGGCCGCCTGATGGGGCTTTGGCCTTGGCGGAAGAATTCGCCGGCTGGCAGGGCATGCGGGTCATCAGCCAAGACGGCAACCCCAGCCACATGCTGGCCGTCGATCTCGATGGCCAGGGCCGCGACGAGCTGATTGTGGTGAACTCGCGCGACGCCCGGCTCGATGTTTTTCGTTGGCTGAAGCCCAGCGAGCGCTCGACCGAGCCGGTGGCACCCGCCGATCCCGATCCCGATCGCGTCAATGAGCTGCCGTTGGCGCCCGACTGGAAAAAATCGGAGCTGGCGCTGGAAGAGTTGCCGCTCGACGTGGTGGCACAAGATCTCGATGGAGACCAGAAGCCCGAACTGCTGATTCTGACCAGCCCCTCGAACAAAGTGCTGGCCTATCACTACGACGGCAATGAGAAATGGACGAAGACCGGCACGTGGGACCTGTTGGCCGGCACGCCAACGGGCAAGACGTACTTGCTGGCCAGGCCGCTGGGCGACGGCAAGCCGGAGCTGCTGGTGAGCTATGAACAAGGCATCCAGTCGCTGAAGCTGACCGCCGGCAGTCGGCCGGTGTGGCTCAGCCCGCGCGAAGGTCATGGCCGCCACGACTGGCGGCTGGCCGATCTGGACGGCGACGGCGATCTCGATTTGGTGGAGTGGAGCCAGCAATCGCGGCAGACGATCCGCTGGTACGAATGCCTGGAAGACAAGTTGCTGCCGGCGCAGGCGCTGTTCGATCAAACGGTGCAAGGTTTCGACGTGCTGGCGGCGCCTCAAAAGCCGGCAGAGGTCTTACTGCTGGGCGGCGCGCAGCAGGGCGTGTTGCGGCGGTACGCCCTGGCCCACGGAGAAGAAAAGGAGCTGGGCCGCCAAGAGTCGGTGCCCATCAGCGGTGGGGCGGGCGCCATCTGGTGCGGCTTGTCACTCGGCCAGCAGCCGGCGCTGGTAGCCGTCGATCCTTCGCAGCCACGGTTGCGTGTGCAGCCGTTGGGCGGCGAAGGCTGGCTCGCCGAGCAAACCTTCCCGACCATTGGCAACATCCGCGGCATGGTGGCGCCGCCGGCCCAGCCCGGCACGCTGCTCATCTGGACCAAAGACGCTTCCGACCTGTATGAAAGCCGCTGGGACGCCGCCCGACTGACCTACCCCAAGCCGCTGCCGCAGTCGGCCGAGGTGAACGACCGCCGCATTCTGGCGCTCGATCGCGTGGGCGAGCGGACCTGGTGGTTGCAGCGGGTGGCAAGCGATCTCGACTTGTACGTCTGGCAGCCCGGCGAAGCCGAAGCCGCCCGCACGCGGTTCGTCGGCGTGGGTGCCAAAGTGGAAAAAGCCGTTTGGCTCGGCGGCCAGACGCTGCTGGTGAAGGACGCCTTTGCCAAGAGCGCCAAGCTGGTGCGTCTGGTCGACGGCATGACGCAGATCAGCGAACCGGCGCATCTGAGCAAGGCCGACCTGGGCGAATTTGACCTGGTCAATTTCGGCGGCAAGCCGCGGGCCGCGCGAATGACCGAAGGCGTGGTGCAGTGGCTCGATGAAAACTTGCAGGCCGCCGACCAGATCATGCTATCCGCCGGGCAGCGGATGGCCAGCTTTGTGCCGCGGCCCGATGGAGAGGCCTGGGCGCTGGAGCAAGGCGGCAACTTTGTGCATCGGCTTAAGCCCGACGAAGCCGGCATTCTGCGCGAGGCCGAAACCCTGCGGTTGCCCGGCGGCGCGCGGCTGGCGCGCGATCCGCTGCTGGGCATGATGCTGGTCGACCAGGACCGACTGATACGGCTCAGCCGCGGCCGATCGTGGGAGCTGAAATTGCTCGATAGTCTCGACAGCCGCGTGGGTCGGCCCAGCGGCGTGAAAGAAGCGACCATTCACCGCATCATGACCAGCGATCTGGATGGCGACGGCGTGGACGAAGTGATTCTGTGCGACGATCGCCGTCACCAGTTGACGATGTTGGCCCGCACCGACGAGGGCCTGAAACCGCGGCTCTCGTGGCCCGTGTTTGAAGATCAGACCTATCCGTATGGCGGCCGGCAGCACGCCCAGGCGGCCGAGCCACGGCTGATGATCGGCCTGAACGCCGACGCCGACGGCCCGCGCGACGCGGCCTTGCTTTGCCACGACCGCTTATTGATTTATATGGGGAGGGAAACGAAATGAGCTCCGACGATCTGCGCCAATGCTCCTGTAGGATGACTTTCCTAGGTCGTCCGTGGGGCCGCAAAGCTAACTTGGACGACCTAGGAAGGTCATCCCACAACGCGATTGTTCGCCGTCGACGACGTAGGCCGTTTGTCTTCAGCCCGCATCGAACGGTTCTCCTTGCGGTGTTCTTCGCGACGTGCACTCTTCCGGCCCAGGCCGCCGACCAGGTAACCGTTACGCTGGTGGGCGGCGCCAAAATCAGCGCGACGCTGCTGCGTGAAAACAAGGACGGCGTGGTGCTGGATCTAGGTTTCGATGTGCTGCACTTACCCGCCGCCCGAGTGCTCGATGTCAGCCGCGAAGAAACAACCGCCAAAAACGAGCGTCGCCAGGATCACGGCATCTTTCACACCGGCCGACTCGAACCGGCCGACGTGCCCGAACTGGTCAAACGCCACGGCGACGCGGTGGTGGTGGTGAAAAACTCGACGGGCACGGGCAGCGGCTTCATCATTAGCAAGCAAGGGCACCTGATCACCAACTATCACGTGGTCGAGGGGCAGAACAAGGCCCAGGTGACGCTGTTCCGCCGCACCGATCAGGGCTACGAAAAACAAGAGCTGAAAAAGGTGCGCATTTTGGCCTTACAGCCCCTGCGCGATATCGCGTTGTTGCAGCTCGATCTTTCGGAGCTGAAGGCCGATCCGCCCGAGCCGGTAGTCATCAACAACTCTGACGATCTGCGCGTGGGCGATCTGGTGTTTGCCATTGGCAACCCGCTGGGGTTGGAGCGGTCGGTCACGCAGGGCATTGTCAGCTCGGCCACGCGCACCATCGGGCATCTGCGGCTGATTCAGACCGACGCTTCGATCAATCCCGGCAACAGCGGCGGGCCGCTGTTTAATGCCCGGGGCGAAGTGGTCGGCATCGTGTGCGCCGGCGCGACGTCGTTCGACGGGCTGGCGTTCGGCATTCCGGCGGGCGATCTGATTGATTTTCTGTTGCACCGCGAGAGTTATCTGTACGACACCACGCAGCCGCTCAACGGGGCGACCTACTTGGCGCCGCCGTTCCGCGCGCCTGGCGAGACCGAAACAGCCACTTCACCCTCAGAGAGCAAGGACAAGGCATCGTGAAAAAGGAAAGTGCGGAGTGCGGAGTGCGGAATGCGGAGTGTGATCGAGTGGCTGGGGCAGAGCCTTGGCGATGCCCCGGTGGATCACGGCCTTTTGCCGAGCGGTCCAGACGAAGGTCGCCGCAAGCCGGCCACAAGGGCCGGGGCTACCTTGGCCTTCGGCCATCCGGCCGTATGGGCCGGCGGTGCCTTGCAGTGGCCCTTGTTTGCCTGCTGGGTGGCAATGCCCGCGCGGCCGACTTATCGCCCGCCTGGGCGGCGTTGCCGGACGAGACGGCCTTGGTGGTTCGGCTGCCCAGCGGAACGGCGTTTGCCGATGCGTTGCGTCAACAAACCAAACTGGGCGCGGTGTTGCTCAGCCCCGAGCGGCTCGATCGACTGGCCGATGCCTTCGTGTCTGCGTCGCCGGAAGATTGGGACGAATTTCGAGAGGCGCTGGGCCGCTATGATCTGAAGCCCGGCGATTGGCGCGAGTTGGTGCGCGGCGAGGTGGGCTTTGCCGTGGCACTCGAACCACGGGCCGACCGCGAGCCGTTGGTGGTGGGCCTGGGCTGGCTGGACGCCGGCGAAGATGTTGCGGGGCGGCTGTTGGCCGCGCTGCAGGCGGTGGTGGCCGAGCAGGCCGACGAGCCGCACGCGCTGGTGCGCGATGACTTGCAAGTGGCCGGCATCGAGGTCACGCACTTGGCCGGACCGATCCTGACCAGCGAGACGCCGAAGATCGATTTCGAGCCTGGTCCCGGCGGCGAACTCTCGGAGGAAGAGATTCAGCAGCGCGTGGCCGAGCATCTGAAGCGGCTGCAAGACGCCCCGCAAGAAGAGACCGACCGGATGCACTTCTTTATTGCGCGCCTCGAAGGCCGGCTGTTGTTCGGAATGACGTTTCCCCAGTCGTCCAAAAAGGTGCGCGCGCTGCGCGAGGCCGGCAACGGATCGATCGACTGGGACGAAGTGACCGGGCTGGAGGCCGCCACGGCGACCTTCGGCCGGTTTGTTTCGGGGCAAAATGGCTCGGGCACGGGGCGGGTTGCCAGCCTGCTGGCCACGCCGGGCGTCGGTGAGCATCTGCCCGCCGGCACGCCGCTGATCGAAATGGTCGGCGATCCGCGGCCGCTATTTAACCTGGCCGATCTGGACAGCACCGGGCAAGCGCGACGGGCGATCGAGGTGCTGGGGCTGACCACGCTGGGCCCATTGGCGCTGCGGACTTCGCTCGATGGCTCCGTGCTGCGGTCGGCGGTGGTGTTGTCGGCCCCCGCCCCGCGCAGCGGGGTAGTGGCGCTGCTCGATCAGGACACGCTGACGCCCGACCCGCCGGCCTGGGTGCCCGCCAGCGCCAATGAGTATCAACAGATCAGCTTCGACCTATCAAAGGCTTACGCCTCGCTGAAGCAACTGGCCGCGCAACAAGCAGGGCAGCAGGGAACGCAAATCTTCGATCAGATCGAGACCGCCGCGAAACTTTTTACCGGCGCCGACCTGACCGCGCTTTTGGCCTCGCTCGGGCGGCAGATTTCGATGGTGAGCTTTCCGGCCAAATCGGGCGGACAGCCGGCGGGTGAGCAACCAGGCCCGGCAGCCGCGACCGCGCGGCTGGGCATCGTCGTGCCGGTAAACGACGAACAAATCTGGAAACGGCTGCTCGATCGTTTCGCCGGATCGGGCGCCGGCGGTCTGCAAGCGGTCGAAGAGCAAGGCTTTAGCGGGTACCGAATCTCGGCGGGCGGACAAGACATTGGCGTGTTTTTGGCCGCCGGACATTTGGTGGTTGGCGTGGGAGCCAACGTGAGCGAATCGCTGCTCTCGGTATTGCGGACGCCGCCCGAAGCCGCCGCGGCGATGCGCACCAGTGGCGTGGTCGAGCGGGCGCGGTCGCTGTTGCCGCCGGAGAAATGTCTGTCGTATAGCCTGGCGGGCGGCAGCACGGGTGCGGATCTGAGGCAAGAGTTCATTTCGTTAATCGACCAGTTGGCTTCGCCCGTACACCTGGTGAATTCGGCGACTCCATTTCCCGGCGGGTCTGACGCCGCGAATCCGGAAGCCACGGCTTTTTTCAGCAAGCTAAAGGAATTGTTGCCCACAGAGGCGGAACTTGAAGGCGCCGTCGGCGTAAGCGTCGATCAAACAATCGTCAACGAGCAAGGCTTGCTCATGCAGAGCGCGCTAGAGCTGCCATCGCTCTAATCGGTTTTCATGACGAAGTTCTGCAATTGCCCAGTGGCTGGGGCAGAGCCTAAGCGATGCCCCGGTTGAGCCGCTCCTGGGGCATCGGCAAGCCTCTGCCCCAGACACCCGCCATCGGCGGGACGGCGGCCGGCCACAAGGGCCGGGGCTACCAGCGGCGTGGTGGGTGAGGCTTTTAACCCGCATTGCGCACCCACCCCCGGAACCGCCGAACAGCGCGCGCCATACCAACCCGAAGCGTAAGCGAGGTAAGTCGGGTTCTCGTCCTCGCTTACGCTTCGGGTTAGTGTGGTCAGGTGCGCAATGCGGGTTAACGCGCGGCGTCGAGGCGGCGATATTTTTCTTTGTATTTTTCCCACAGCCGCTTCTGGCGATCGTTCAGCTCCACGCGACGGCCCTGGATAAAGGCGTGCGTCAGTTGCGACGGCGCTTCGAGCGGATCACCTGTGGTGACGATCAACGTGGCGTCTTTGCCCGCTTCGAGCGAACCAAGCCGCTCGCCCACGCCCAGGATTTGGGCCGCGTAGAGCGTGATGGCTTTAAGCGCCTCGGCGGGCGGCAGGCCATATGCCGCCGCGACGCCCGCGTGATACGGTAGATTGCGAACCATCGAGGCCCGCTCGTTGCTGGCGATACAAAACCGCACGCCCGCCGCGTGCAGCCGGGCGGGCACGGTGAAGGGAGCATCGTAGGCGTCGTCGCGCCGCCGCGGCAGCCGATGCACGCCGCCCACGATCACCGGAACATCGAGCTTTTTGAGCAGATCGACGCACTCGGGCGCATCGTAACCGCCCGACAGAATGACTTTGATCTTCTCGCGCTCGGCAAAGGCCAGGGCCGATTGAATCTGCTGGATTTCGTCGGCTTCGATCACCAGCGGCAGCTTGCCTTCGAGCACCGGCGCCAGCGCCTCCCAACGGGCATTGTAATCGTGCGGCGAATCGTCGCCGCCGGCGGCGCGCCGCGCGGCCAGGTAGGCGCGAGCTTCGTCGAAGGCATGGTGAATCTCTTCCAACGATTTGTCACGAGTTTGCAGTTGCTCTTGGGCCGTCATTTCCTGCCACCACGTGAAGAGCGGCGCCATCTGTGGCCAGCGCACGTGCACGCCGACCGCTGGCTTCAGCGCCATTTCTTCCCAGGTCCAGCCGTCGAGCTGAATGAGGGCCGAGGTGCCCGAAATGAGTCCGCCGCCGGGCGCGCTGAGCACGCTCAGCACACCGCCAGAGCGTGCCACCGGAATCAGCTCGCTATCGGGATTGATGGCCACCTGGGCCTTGGCGTTGGGGTTGATGCGCCCGGTTTCCGAGTGATCGTTGGTGGCCCGCACCATCGAAACTTCGGTGAGTCCCAAATAGGTGAAGGCGTCGATCAGGCCGGGATAGACGTGCTTGCCGGTGACGTCGATCTTTTCGGCGTTGGCCGGCAGCGCGGCGTCTTTGCCGACCGCGGTAAGCTTGCCGCCCTCGAACACGAGCGTGCCGCCTTCGATGTCGGCGCCCGAGACCGGATGAATGGTTCCGCCGATCAGCGCGATCGGACGATCTTGCGGCGCGCCGGGAATCTCCGGCGAGCCGTGGACGAAGCCGGCGGCAAGAAGTACGGCAATCGCCGCCGCGCCAGTGCATCGGTGGCTGGGGCAGAGCCTTGGCGATGCCCCGGCGAATCCGATTTTGGATTTTGGATTCTGGATTTTCGATTGCGGGCCGCTGGCTGCCGCAGAGTGGAACCGCATCATCTATCACTCCTCCACAAAATCATGATCACGGCCGTGCGGACAAAAGACGTCCTCGCGCGGGTACCGTTCTTGCTTGTCGTCGTCAACGCCGGCGGCTTCTTCGCCCGAAGCCAGCACGCGTTGCACCAGGGCCGCCCGCATCTTGGCCACTTCGCCCCGGCGATGCAGGTCTTCCTGCCGATCGAAATATTTGCGGCCATCGACCCAGGTTTGCTCGCAGCAGGCGTAGCTCGACAGCGGCGAGGCGCTCCACACCACCAGGTCGGCGTCCTTGCCCGGCTCGAGCGAGCCGACCTGCCGCTCGATGCCCAGTTGTCGGGCCGGATTGAGCGTGACGAATTTCAACGCCTCGACCGGATCGACTCCGCCGTAGCGCACGGCCTTGGCCGCTTCGAGATTCAGCCGCCGGGCAAGCTCGGGATCGTCGGAGTTGAACGACACCACCACGCCGGCCTGGTGCAGCAGGGCGCCGTTGTACGGAATGGCGTCGAGCACTTCGAACTTATAGGCCCACCAATCGGAAAAGCTCGACGCGCCGGCGCCGTGCCGCGCGATGGCGTCGGCCAGCTTGTAACCTTCCAAGATATGCTGCAACGTGCCCACCTTGACGCCGAACGCTTCGCACGCGCGAAGGAACGCCAGAATCTCGTCCTGGCGGTAGCTGTGGCAGTGGATCAGCCGCTTGCCGTCGAGCACTTCCACCAGCGGCTCGAGTTCCAGATCGGTGCGCGGCGGCAAGCCCTCGGGCTTTTCGCGCCACCGCTTCCAGCCGTGGCGATATTGCTGCGCGGCGATCAGGGCGTCGCGCACGAGTTGCTCGACTCCCATCCGTGTTTGCGGATAGCGGCTGCGAAACTGATCGCCCCAGTTGCTCTGCTTGACGTTTTCGCCCAAGGCAAACTTGATGCCCGGCGGCGCGCCGGCAAACTTCATTTCGTCGCCAAGCGCGCCCCAGCGGAATTTGACCACCTGGTTTTGGCCGCCAATCGTGTTGGCCGAGCCGTGCAAGATGTTGGCCGTGGTGACGCCGCCGGCCAACTGGCGATAAACCTGCACATCGTTGGGGTCGATAAAATCGCCCACGCGAACTTCGGCGGTGATGGTCTGAGCTTGCTCGTTGATGCCGCCGTCGGTGGCCACGTGCGAATGGCAGTCGATGATGCCCGGCGAAAGGTGCTTGCCGGTGGCATCGATCACCACCGCGCCCGCGGGCACGGCCACGTCGCGCCCGACGGCCGCCACTTTGCCGGCCTCGACTACCAGCGTGGCGTCTTCGAGCTTGCCGGCGGCAGCGCTCGTCCAGAGGGTGGCATGCTGAAACACCACGGCGGGCGGTTGCTCGGGCGGACCGGCCGTGCCGAACGCGCCCAGCGGATAGTTCACCGCGTACAACGCGGCGGGCGATTCCTTGGCATCCTCGGCTTCTGCCGGCTTGTCGTCGCTATTCTGAGATCCTTCACCCCGGCCTTCTCCGGGAGGGAGAGCGCGGGTGGCCCGCAACGACGATTTCGAGCCATCGGCCCAGGCCACAAATCCCAGCCAGCTTGGCGCGATGGGTTCGATCGCCTGGGTATCGCCCGTCGACACGGTTCCGCTGATCTGCACAATGCCCGGCCAACCCAGCGAGTCACCCTTGAAGTTCGCGGCCAACTGCAACGCGCCCAGCGTCACGCGTGTGAGGGCCACTTGCTGGTCGCCGCGTTTGATTTTGCCCGACAGCTTGCCGGCATCGCCTGTTAGTTCCAGCGTCACGGCTTCGCTGCCGCCATCGGCTCGGGAGAGCTGCAGTTGCCAACGGCCGCGCAGGTCGGCCAGCGGGGCGGTGTCGATCTCATAGCGGCGGCCATCGACCCAGGTCTCGAGCAGCTTGGTTTTCTTGTCGAACAAATCGCCATCGGCAATGACGAAGCTGGCCAGCTTGCCCGGCGCCAGTGTGCCCAGCCGGTCGCCCATGCCAAACAACTCGGCGGGCGTAACGGTCAAGGCCCGCAGCGCGGCCTCGGCGGGCAAGCCGCGGCGGACCGCTTTGCGAACCGCCTCCAGAAACTTGCTCGGATCACTCAAACCATGCGAGGTGAACGCGATCTTGACACCCGCCGCATCGAGCCGGGCGGGGTTTTCCGGCGCCAGGTCCCAGTGCATCAGCCGCTCGAGCGAAACCGACATGGCGGTCTCGGGCGTCGAGACATTCGGCGGTTTGGCAAAGTCCAGCGGCACGATCACCGGCAAGCCGGCGGCCTTCACGGCATCGAGCCGCCGATACTCTCGCCCCGACCCGCGAATCATGGCTTGCAG
>DASVHB010000742.1:0-22257 GCA_036379195.1 Pirellulales bacterium | reverse complement strand
GCAAATCGACCATCGGCAACCGCAGCGATATCGAACGTGTGCCGATCCGGAACTTGCAAGGCTTTTACCGCCGGTTTTATCAGCCCGACAACGCCATGCTGATCGTGGCCGGCAAGTTCGATGAAGCCAAGGCGCTGGAGTACATCGCCAAGCACTTCGGCGCGTTGCCCAAGCCCAAGCGGGTGCTCGACAAGACCTATACCGAAGAGCCGGCGCAAGATGGCGAGCGCACGGTCACGTTGCGGCGCGTGGGCGACGTCGGGCTGGTCGAGGCGGCGTATCATATTCCCGCCGGCGGACATCCCGACATGGCGCCGCTCGACGTGCTCAGCAATATTCTCGGGCATGAAGCCTCGGGCCGGCTTTACAAGGCGCTGGTCGAATCGCACAAGGCCACGGGTGTGGCGGCGTATGTGTTCAACGGCCGCGAGCCGGGTATGTTCGAGGCCCTAGCCGAAGTGCGCCGCGAAGATTCACTGGAAGAAGCGCGCGACGTGCTGATTGAGGTTACCGAGAGCGTCGCCGACAAAGGCGTCAGCGACGAAGATGTCGAGCGGGCACGGCAGCAGCTTTTGAAGCAACGCGAACTGACGGCGGCCAACACCAGCCGGCTGGCCGTTGAGTTGAGCGACTGGGCCGCGCAAGGCGATTGGCGATTGTACTTTCTTTATCGCGATCGGCTGGAGCAGGTGACTGCCAGCGACGTCCAGCGCGTGGCCGGCGAATATCTGCACCGCAACAACCGCACGGTCGGCATGTTCGTTCCCTCCGCCAAGACCGAAAAGACGCCGATTCCTGAAACGCCCGATCTGGCCAAGGTGCTCGATGGCTACACGGGCCGCGAGACCGTTGCCGCCGGCGAAGCCTTCGATGTGTCTCCACAGAACATTGAAATGCATCTGGAGCGCACCACACTGGGCGACGGCATCAAGCTGGTCATGCTGCCCAAAAAAACTCGCGGCCAGACGGTGCATCTGCAAATGGTGCTTCGCTACGGCAATCTGGAGAACCTCAAGGGGCTGACAACGGCTTGCGAGCTGCTGCCCGAATTGATGATCCGCGGCACGCAGAAGCTCTCGCGGCAAGAGATTCAAGACGAACTTGATCGGCAATTCGCCACGCTGCACGCCCGCGGCGAGGCCGGCAAGGCGGTTTTCACCATCGAAACCAAGCACGCCAATCTGCCCGCCGTGCTTGAACTGCTGCGGCAGATTCTGCGCCAGCCGGCGCTGGCGGAAGACGAGTTCGAGATTTTGCAGCGCGAAACGTTGGCCCAACTCGAAGAACAACTGACCGACCCGCGCAGCCTGGCGCTGGTTCGCCTGCGGCGCACCGTTTCGCCGTACCCGAAGACCGACGTGCGCTACATTCCCACCATCGAAGAAGACTTGGCCCGCACCAAAATGCTCTCGCTCGATCAGCTCCGGTCGCTGCGCGACGACTTCCTGGGCGGCGAGACGGGCGAGGTGGCCGTGGTGGGAGATTTCGATACCGAGGAATGCCGCCAGGCGCTGGCCGAGGTCTTCTCTGGCTGGCAGTCGTCGCAGCCATACGCTCGGCTGCCGCGGCTTTACTTTGACGAAGTGCAGCACGGCGAGCAGCGCATCGACACGCCCGACAAGGCCAACGCGGTCTATATGGCCGGGCAGGCGATGCCGATGAACGATAGCGATCCGAGTTATCCGGCCTTGCTGATTGGCAACTATGTGTTCGGCGGCAGTTCGCTGGCCTCGCGGCTGGGCGACCGCGTGCGGCAGAAAGAAGGACTTTCCTACGGCATCGGTTCGTTCTTCGCCGCAGAGCCACTCGACGAGCGGGCAAGCGTGACGATGATGGCCATCTACAATCCGCAAAACGTGCAAAAAGTGGTTGCGGCCATCCGCGAAGAAGTCGATCGGCTGGTCGCCGATGGCATCACCGATCAGGAATTGGAAGACGCGGTGAAAGGCTATCTCGACGAGCAGCAAGTCGATCGCACCAACGATTCCTTCCTGGCCCGGCTATTGGCCGACACCGCTTACGTCGGCCGCACGATGGAGTATTATGCGACGCTCGAAGCGAAGATCGGCAAGCTCAGCGCCCGCGACGTGCGTTCTGCGATTCAAGCCAACATCTCGCCCGAGCGGCTGACGATCGTGATTGCGGGCGATTTCAAAAAGGCCGAGAGCGAATGATCGACTATCGCAGCGACCGATGTCCCGAGCCGGCGGCGATTGCCGAGCTTTGCCGGGCGGCGCTCTTGAACCGCCCGGTGGACGATCTGGAGCGGATCGGTCGGATCTACGCCGCCTCAAACCTGGTGCTGACCGCTTGGCAAGGCGAGCGGCTCGTCGGCGTGCTGCGCGGCTGGACCGACGGCGGCTTTGACGCCTACATCTGTGATTTGGCCGTGCATCCCGACGTGCAGCGGCAGGGCGTCGGGCGGCGGCTCTTGGAGTTGGCTTGCGACAACCGACCGCAGGTGCAGTTTATCTTGCGGGCCTCGCAGATTGCGCGTGATTACTACCAGCATCTCGGCTGGCAAAAAATCGAAAACGGCTGGTTCCAGCCGCGCGCCTCGTAGCGTAGGCGTCCGTGCTTGCTCGATGTATCCGCACCATCCGGATCTCCTCTCAAGGGCCGAATTGTCGAGCAGTTTGATCTTGGTCACTGCGGAGTGCCGTCGTACAATTTTGATCCTACGTGTTCCTGGAATTAGAGAAGAGCCACGGATAAACACAGATAAACACGGATCACAGGCGATTGCATGGCGCGGTCTCTGAGGCCAAGCATAATCGAGCGGAGTCCCTGTGTGGCGTTACTGTCTACACAACGCAAGGAGACGTTGACATGCGCAAATTGATTTTTCCCGCGGCGCTGTTGGCGGTGCTCGGTGGCATCGTCTATGCTCGAGCCGGCGGTCAGTCAAACTCGAGTGAGCCCGATCTCACGACGTGCGAGCGCGCCTTGCAATTGCTAAGCAAGGGCGATCGAGCCGGTTTCGACGTGCTTTTTGAGCAATGGCCGGATCAAAGCGAGTCGGGCAACGCGACGATCGCCGATTTGGCCGACACCCATGCTCCCGTCATCCACGGCGTCATCAAGCCTTTAGGCGAGCCCTTCGGTGTCGATCTTGTCGCGGCCGAGGAAGTCGGACAGGTTCTCAGACGGTATAGCTATGTGAGCAAATACGAGAAAGGGTGCGTGCGCTGGACGTTCACCTTTTATCGGCCGGCCGATGCGTGGAGATTTCAAAGTTATGATTTCGACGCAGGCGAGAAGGATCTATTTGAAAAATGCGGCCGCGCCATTCCTCTGCCAGAGCGTGCGGCGTATTCCGTAGCCGATCGGCCCGACGGTGCATTGTCGAAGTAGCTTCGAGCGGGCGCGATTGAGAGAAAGGCGCACCGATAGGCGAGCCACTGATGCCTGACACCGGCCGTTATCTTGCCCTGAAGGCCGTGATGATGCCGCGCGACACCAATGCGCACGGCACGATTTTTGGCGGCGTGCTGTTGAGCTACCTCGACCAGGCCGGGGCGGTGGGCGCCATTCACGAAATCCGCCGCTGCGGCTGGCCTGATCGCTTGATTGTCACCGTGGCCATGAACCGAGTCGAGTTTCACGAGCCGGTATTCGTGGGCGACGTGGTGAGTTTCTGGACCGAGTTGGTGCGCGTCGGCCGCACGTCGATCACCATGCACGTGGTGGTCGAGGCCGACCGCGGCGGACAGCAGGTGAATCTTACCGAAGCCGAGGTCGTCTACGTGGCCGTCGATTCCGCCGACGACCAGCGCCGCCCGGTGCCCCTGCGTCCCGAGGCGTGAGACTTGCCAGTCGCCGCTGAGCGTGCATGATTGCCAGAGCGACTTATAAGGATCTGCCTTTTATTGCGTGAGCGATTGCCCTAACGCCGCGATATCACATTCTCCAACCGGCCAAGTAGCATCGTCGTTCTCTAAGGAGTTTCGTACAAAGCAATCAGTCGTTGGGCCGCGACAGAATCATCGCCTATCGCCAGTGATTGATCTCTAAAGTCGTCGTGATTCTTCGAGACGAGCAGTAAGCGGTGCTGTACAGCATGCAGCAGATGACGGGGATCCCATGCGCTCGCCAGCGCAGCGTCGCTTGGCAAAACCACCTGGTGACCGGCGCGCCGTAGTCTGGCAACAAGCGACGCTTTTACCATATCGTCATCGAGATACAGATTCATCTGCGGACGAGCTGGCTTCGCCATTAGCATAGGGCCACTTGTCACGGCTGTTGGCCTCAATCCAGGCTTCCTCGCGGAGCCGCTCTTCGTCGAGAAGAGCCTGGTTTTTCAAACAATAGTCAATGGCTTCAAGCACGGCCTCGACGGGCACACGGTATTCTCGGGCCACTTCTTCAGGCGTCAGCGGTTCGCGCCCGACGGTTTCGCGGTAAAGCACCTCGGCGCGGATGCGCCCGTTGACGAAGAGTTGGCGGTAGTTCGAACCGCCGACCTTCGGTTGCAGGTGCTTGTAACGGTAGTTGTCGATCATTGATGACCTCAATAAACCATTCTACCTTGCACGCTGCTGCAGTGCACGCCCGCGGCTCGCTTTTGCTTGTGGATCTCACGCAGCCGCGGGCTCGGCGACATCGTCGGTATGCTCGCCCGCCGATTGCGCTGGCGAATCTTCGCCCATCACGCCCAACACGCGGTCGGGCAAGAAACGCACCAGCAACCAACAACCTCCGGTCGAGATGCCGCTCACCAGAATCAGCACGTTAAAGGCGGTTCGGTTTCCCCAGACGTCGGAGCCATGTTTGTAGATCACGCCGCCCAGCCACGTGCCTGCCGCCGCGCCCAAATTGCACAGCGCCATGTAAAGCGCAAACAGCGTACCCGGCGCATCGAGCGGGCAAGAGCGCGCCGCCAAATCGACCAGAACCATGCTGCCGGTCATGTAGGCCAAACCGGCCACCACGCTGATGAGCAGCGCCGATTGTTTGCCCGTCAGCCCCCAATACACCCAGGTGCTGGCGATACCAGCCATGACGGCCACGTGTACCAGCCAGCGCATCGGCACGCGGCGGCAATAGAGATTGTAGCAAATGCAAGCCACGAGCGAACCAACGGCCACCAGCGAGACGAGCTTGCCGTAAAAGGCGTCGGAAAGTTCGAGCGTGCGGGTGATGTAAAGATAAAGCACCGCCTGGCAAAACGGGTTCAAGCTCCAAAGGAACACAAACAGCCCGACCACAACGACCAGCGACGGCTGCACCGACTTTTTGAGCTTGGCCATCGTTTGCCGAAAGGTGCCGCGCGGTTCCTGCCGCGGTTCTTCGGAAATAAAAAACAGGCTGAGCAGGAAGGTGGCCATCATCAGCCCGCCACACAGCAAAAAGCCCGATTTTTGCAGCCGTTTTTCGCTGAGCACACCGCCAATCACGCCGGTCAGGATGGTGCCGGTTTGAATGGCCGCCCATTGCACCGACTGCAGCCGCCCGGTAATGCCCAGCGGTTGACCGGTTTCGATCATCAGCGCGTCGACCACCACATCGCAAAAAATGATGGCCACGCTGGCCAACATCAGCCAGGATAGCAGCGGTCGCTCGGCGCCTTCCGCCAGCGGAGTGAAGTAAAGCCCGGCGAAGCCGATCAACGCGGCCAGACTGGTGGCAATCAGGTAGCTCTTGCGGCGATAGCGGCCCAGCGGCACAAAATCGGAAAGCAGCCCGAACAGCGGCTTCAGGCACCAAGGCAGCGCCAAGATGGCTCCGAACGTGGCGATCTCGGCGGGGTTTTTGCCCCAGGCGCGCAGCAACGAATTGTCGGGCTGAGCGATCAGCCCGGTGTTGGGATCGCTGATGCCTTGAATAAAATAGATTGCGCCAAACAGAAACCCGATGCGGAGCGTAGCGATCAGCCCCAGGGCCTGGCGTCGCAGGGTGCGTCGTTCCATGCTGCTGCCCGACGGATGCAAACGGCGCGCCTCATTCGGAATTAGCTAACGATTCTGTCGGTTGAGCACGGTAAACGTAAGCATACTCAGGGCCGTGCCTAGTGGCACATTGACCAGATGGAGCGCCGAAAAAATCATCACCAACCAGCGCCGGCGGCAAGCGGCAATTTGGCGGCCGATATACCAGAGGACGCCCGCATGAACCAGGCACACCGCCGCAATCGCGGCGACTCCTCCCACGGCAAGCTTGCCCAACACGCTGCGCCACACGCGAGCTTCGGCATCATCGGCGGCAGCAACCGCCGGGCGTGAGACCGCCGCCGGCGCCGACAGCAACTGTAGCCCCGCGCCGAGAATCGGCAACGTAACCAGGGGAAACAATGCCGTTAATACGGCCAGCCCGTCATGCAAGCGACTCAGCAACCGCAGGTCGTTAAGATCGCTGCTCGACACGGTTCAACAGTTCATCGGCCCGGCGTAACAGCGACAGCCCAGAATCGGACAGCGAATGCTGTGGACTTTCCGGATCGCAAGCCAGCAGCCGCCCGTGGCAGTGCTGGCAGGCAACCTGGCGTCCGAGGTATTCGACGCGCACTCGCAGGCTGCGGCCACAGGTCGGGCACTGCTGCACAAAGTGAGTTTGACTCATCCGGTCTCTCCTTAGACAACCTCGCCGACGATCTGTTGCCAAAAGCGGGCGATAGCCGCGTTGCCCCTCGATCGTCGTTCGATCAGAGGTTAACTTTAGGAGTAGCCCCGGCCCAGCGTCAACAACCCAATTTTCGTGCCAAACCGTGTTCCAGGCTATCCAACGCGCCTTAACGACGACTATCAAATGACTTGGTTCGATCTGGCAGGGTTGTGTTTTGCTGCGGCGGCGGGGGGCGGCGTCAACTCGGTGGCGGGTGGCGGCACGCTGCTCACGTTCCCCGCACTGCTGGCGGTACTCGGAAATCCCGCGGAAGCGGCGGTGGCCGCCAACGCCACGAGCACGGTCGCGCTGTTTCCCGGTTCGCTGGCAGCGATGGCTGGCTATCGACGAGAGCTGGCCGAGACACGCGCTTGGGCAACGATTCTGTTGCTGCCTAGCCTCTTGGGAGGTTTGGCCGGGGCGCTGTTGGTAACCGAGTTGCCGGCGTCGTCGTTCAAGGCGCTCATTCCCTGGCTGATTCTCACCGCCGCCGTCTTGTTTTGGTTGCAGCCGCGGGTTATGAGTTGGCTAAAGCTCGGCCAGCACGGCGATTCGCCGCAACCGCGGCATTTTGCTCTGGTGGTCGTCTTTCAGTTTCTGGTGGCCGTCTATGGCGGCTATTTCGGCGCCGGCATCGGCATTCTGATGCTCACCGCATTGGCCGTCATGGGGCTGCACGACATCCATCAGATGAACGCCTTGAAGACGCTGCTGGCCTCGGTAATCAACGGCATTGCCGTGGTGGTGTTTGTGGCGAAGGGCAAGGTTGATTGGCCGCTTGCTTTATTGATGGCCGTGTCGGCCATTGTCGGCGGGTATGCCGGCGCCCATATCGCAAGGCGGCTCGATCGAAATCTGGTACGGCGCACGGTGGTTTTGATTGGATTATCGCTGGCAGGATATTATTTTTGTGGCTAGTGGCTAGTGGCTAGTGGCTGGTGGCTAGTGGCTGGTGGCTGGTGGCTGGTGGCTGGTGGCTGGTGGCTGGTGGCTAGTGGCTAGTGGCTGGTATTCATTAGAAGATCCGTCGTCTCTTTCCCCTTTCCACTTTCCCGTTTCCACTTTCCACTTTCCACTTTCCACTTTCCCCTTTCCACTTTCCACTTTCCACTTTCCACTTTCCACTTTCCACTCATCACTCATCACTCATCACTCATCACTCATCCCATGACTCCCCCCATGACCCGACGCGAAATTCTGCTCCAGGCCGGCGTGGCTGCGGGCGCTGGCGCGGCAGCGCTGGCCGCTGCCAGAGAGGCCGCATCCGCCGAAACCGCGCAAACGCCGTTCCAATTCTGTCTCAATACCAGCACCATCCGCGGCCAAAAGTTAGGTCTGGTTGAGGAAGTCAAGATTGCGGCGCAAGCCGGATACACAGCCATCGAGCCTTGGATCGGCGAAATCGACGAGTACATCAAGCAGGGCGGCTCGCTGAAAGACCTGGCCAAGCAAATCGATGACCTCGGGCTGAGCGTGGCCAGCGCGATTGGGTTCGCACAATGGATTGTCGATGACGATGCGCAGCGGGCCAAAGGTCTGAACGAAGCCAAACGCTGCATGGACCTGGTGGCGCAATTGGGCGGCCGTCGGATTGCCGCTCCGCCCGCCGGCGCCACCGATCAGCCGGGGCTCGATCTCGATCGAGCCGCCGAGCGATATCGCGCCTTGCTTGAACTGGGCGACCGCATGGGCGTCGTGCCGCAGATCGAGGTGTGGGGATTTTCTCAAAACCTGAGCCGCCTGAACGAAACGGTCTATGTGGCCATCGGAAGCGGGCATCCCCGAGCATGCCTGCTGTTGGATGTCTATCATCTATACAAAGGCGGATCGAGTTTCGAGAGCATCCGCCTGCTGGGAGGCGCCGGCATGGAGGTGTTCCACGTCAACGATTATCCGGCTTCGCCGCCGCGCGAAAAAATCACCGATGCCGACCGCGTCTATCCGGGCGACGGCGTGGCGCCGCTGGCTCGGCTCTTCGCAGACCTGCGCGCGGCGGGCTTCGGCGGCACGCTGTCGTTGGAGCTCTTCAATCGTGAATACTGGCAGCAAGACGCTTTGACGGTGGCGCGGACTGGGCTGAAAAAAATGCGTGCGGCCGTCGGATCGCCGGGCTAACTCAGCCGCCTCGTCCCGAGAAGCCCGACGCGGTTAACCTTGCTCGGCGTTGGTGAGCTCGAGGTACTCGCCCTGGGGTTCGACGCGGCCGGTAAATCGGCAGCCGATCAGAAACATCGGCGCGCCTCCGGAGTGAGTCATCGTCGAATGCATGACGCGGGCCGTCAGGTAGGTGACGTTCGGCGGTGAGCCCAGAGCAACCACAATCGCCTGATTCTCAGCGGGCTTGGCAAGCAAATACGAAAAGCCCGTGGGCGAAATATCGTGGCACTGCACCTGGTAAAACTCAGTCAGGGCCGGCAAGATGCCGTTCACGTAGGGCGCGACGTATTGGTGCGTGGGAAATGGCCGGCGCGCATGGCAGCGGCGATTTGAACCCAGCGAACTGCTGGCTTGATCGAGTTCGCGCTTGACGGCTTGCACCACGTCGGCGTTGGCTTCGAACCAGGCCGGGTCGATCACCTCGCAGGTTTGCCCGTTAAAGAAGTACGCGCGATTGCGCCCGTTCTTTTTGGCGGCGTATAACGCTTCGTCGGCTCGCTGGATGAGGGCCTTGGGTTCTTGGCCGACCACCGCGCCGGCCATGCCCAAGCTGGCCGTGACTTGCAGTTGCTGGCCGTTGTAATCGAACCGGCCCGACTCCACCGCCGAGCGGATCTGTTCGGCGGTCGCTTTGGCCTCGCGCGAGGTGGTTTCGGGCACGATCACCGCGAACTCTTCGCCGCCGTAACGGGCCACGAAGTCCTGCTCGCGGACCGTTTCCGACAGGATGCGGCCCACGCCTTTAAGCACTTCATCGCCCGCCTGGTGTCCGTGCCGGTCGTTGAATTGCTTGAAATGATCGACATCGAGCAGCACCAGATAAAACGGCAGCCCTTGGCTCTTGAGCGCTTTGCACTGCCGTTCGAGTTCTTCGTCGAAGGCGCGGCGATTGGCCACGCCCACCAGGCCATCGGTCCGTGCCTCGGCCATGTGCGACTCGATCTGCCGGGCGTGCTCGTCGAGCTGATTCTTGGCCGTGGCCAGCTCGGTCTCCAAATGTTCGTTGGCTTCGACCAGACGCGCCGCCGCGCTGAGAATCGCCTCCTCCAACGGCACACCGCCGTCGGCCGACAGTGCCGCCAATTCCTGGCTGATCTGTTCGACTCGGCTGGTGTGTTCGCCGACGCCCGCCGCCGCGCTATCGGCCAGTTGGTGAATTCGCTCGAGCAGGTCACGTACCTTCGCCGGCTCGAGACCCGGCGGGGGAGCCTGCTCCGGCACGGTTTCGCTCGCGGCAGGCGCGGGTGCCGGTGCGGCTGGCAGCGCACGGGCTGGGCTCACCGTGGGTTTCGCGGGCAGAACCGGCTCGGCGCCGTCGCGGAACCCGCGAATGTGCCAACCGACCATCGCCCCCACCGCCAACGAGCCCAGCGCGGCGAAAACAAAGATCAGGATCGTGAGTGAACTGATGGCGGTGTCCAAAATCGGCCGCTCCTCGCGTTTCCAGCGCAAACGACAGCCCTGGCAGCGCGTTACGCCGCCGCCGACCGTCATAGGTACATACTCCACAGGGCTGGAAAACGCAAATGGACGGGCTGTCTCACGATTGCCATATTCCTCACATTCAGGCCAGGCTCGCCCCCCTGAATGCGGAATGCTGAGTCCCGATTCGCATTCTGCCGTCAAAATACGCGCGACACACACGATCTGAGCGAGCAAAGATGTTTTCTTGCCTGACGATGAAATAAGTGCCGAAAAATTCTAGGCGTCGGTGAGTTCCGCAGACATAGTGGATGTTTACGTTTCCGGCAGCGAGGCACGGGGCGGCACAGAGGGCATCGGCCGGCTGGCCGCACTTCTGGGGGACGCACCTGGCCGCTAAGCGATTGGTAGGATCTCCCCCCGCCGTCGGCAACAATAAGCGGTCGAATGGGGGCGCCGATGGCCGGCGCCCCGGCGCGAGCGCGCACTTTACGTAAGAGGGCGTCGATGCGGTATGACGTAATCATCGTTGGCTCGGGGCCTGCGGGCAGCTCCACCGCTTTGCACCTCGCGCGTCTCAACCCCGCGCTAGCACGGCGCACGCTCGTGCTTGAGCGAGATCGCCATCCGCGGCATAAACTATGTGGCGGCGCGTGTGTTCCCGACGTCGATGTCTGCCTGGCCAATCTGGGCCTCGATTTTCGGTCGGTTCCCTCGGTGGAAGTCGACTGGGCATATCTGAATTATCGCAGCCGCGGCTTCCGCATGCGGTTTGAGCGAGACCTGTCGTTCCGCGTCGTCCGTCGCAACGAGTTCGATGGTTGGCTGGCCGAGCAAGTGCGGGCCCGCGACATCGAGCTGCAAGAATCGACGCGCGTGCTGCGCTTGCGGCGAGTGGACGATGGCGTCGAAGTCGAAACCAACCGCGGCACGTACCATGCGCGGGTGGTGGTCGGCGCCGATGGATCGAGCAGCGTCGTAAGGCGGCTGATGCCCGAGGAGACCCATGCGGGCGCGGTGGCGCGCGTCGTCGAGCTCGTGACGCCCGTGACGCCGCCGGGCGGATCGGCACGGCTGGCCGCGAACGACGCTTTCTTAGATTTTGCCTGGATGCCGCGAGGCATCCAAGGCTATGTCTGGAGCTTTCCGACCAAAGTCGACGGCCAGCCTTCTCGCAACTGGGGCGTCTATGATAGCTGCATCGCGTCTGGCAAGCGCGGCGGCTCGTTGCGGCCGGTGATGGCCCAGTGGATGGAACAAAACGGCTATCGCTTGGACGACTACCGTCTGGAGGGCCATCCGATTCGGTTGTTCGACCGGCGCGCGGCTCTTTCCGCGGCAAACGTGCTGCTGGTGGGCGACGCGGCGGGCGTCGACGCCACGTTTGGCGAGGGAATCAGCTTCGCGCTGGGCTATGGCGAACTGGCAGGCAGCGCGATTGTCGACGCCTTCGCGCGCGACGACTTTTCTTTTTCGGGCTATCAGCGGCAGGTGCTGGCCAGTCCTTTGGGAAGGACCTTAAGCCGGCGAACGCTCACGGCGCGGGTCGCCAATCGCTTTCCGCAAGCGCTGGTGCAGCGGACCGTGTGGCGGCATCTGGGGCCGGTCGTTCGCTGGTACATCAAGAGCTTCCTGTTTTATTGGGCTGCGCCGTTGCGGTCGCCCGCCTCGCCCGACTTGGAGCCGTCGCGGCGGCGGATCGAGACCGGCGCCGACGGCGTGCATGCGGCGCCGAACCTGCCTCGCGCGAAATCGCGCAAACGGCTCTTGCAACGAGTCAGTTTTACAGGCATGCGCTCCGAACACCGTTGAGGACCACCGCGATGAGCAGCGTCGTCAATCTAGGACAGCCCGCGGCTTCAAGACTGCTTGCCACATCGCCTGCGCGCACCTTGCCCGCCGCGCATCGGTCCGATGACACGCACAGTTCAGCGGCGGCAAACGGATCGTCGCTCGTACCATTGATCTGCTCGTCCGACTTGCCCTTGGTGATCCGCCGCGCCTTTGACCTGGAACATGACCAGGTGGTGTCGGACCTGCCGGTGCTCGCCGATTTCGCAGGCAGACGGCTGCGCTTCGACCTCGACCATCCGCCAGCTTCGGGCAACGGCGACCGGGCGACGCTCGGAAACGGCCGATCGTCTTCGCCGCGCCAGCGACCCTCTGCCGGCGAGCACCTGTCTGAGGCCATGGGCCTGGCCAGCGCCCGCGACCTGCTGGAGGCGCAGAATTGGGTGGTGCTGGTCATCGACTCGCGCCAAGGTGACGTGCAACTAGCCGAAGGCGTGCTGGCGTCGTTGGCCCATTTGCGCCGGTTTCTGATGATCTGGTGCGAAGGTGAATCACCGCAGCCGGTTCGGCCCGCGGGATCGGCTCGGCTGTTCGAGCAGCTTTTGGCGGAGCCGGGGCTGGCTCAAGTCGGGCCGGTGGGAGGCGTGCCTGTCGAAGGCATGGTTGCGCTCATTCACGCCCTGAAAGCACTCGATCAATCGGTGCTACTGCGGCTACGCGTGCGCGATGCCGCGCCGCACGAAGATCCGTCCGCCACCGTTTCGGCCTCGCCCGCCAACGGCAAGCCGCCGCGGAACGGCCGCAACGGCACAAAGCCAAACGGGCGTCGAAGCCGGCCCTCGCATGCTGCCGCGATCACCGACGAGGTGCGGGTCAACGGCGCGCACTTTTCCGGGCCAGGCGCGGTGAACCCGGGTGGCAACACCGAGAAAACCTCCTGCCCGGGTCTCGAGACCGCGGTACGCGCCGTTGCCGAGCTGGCCGCCGCCGATTCACGCGTGGTCGCGGTCAGTTTATCGTCCGACGCCAGGCTGGAGGTCTGGCAGCAGGCACATCCCGAGTGGTTTTTGAGGCCGCCCAGCGTCGAGATGAACGCGCTTGCCTGGTGCGCGGGCCTGGCCGAAGGCAATTGCCACCCCATGATCTTTCTTGGCGACGACGCGGCCGCGCGCGATTGGAGCGCGATGCTTGAGTCCGCGGGCGGCGGCAGACTACCGCTGACCTTGCTGGCGCCTTCGCATACGGCGCAGTTCGGGCAACGCGCGCCATCCGCGCCGCTGGTTCGCAGCCATCACCTGCCGCTGCTGCCAGGCGCCGTGGTGATGGCGCCCAGCGCGGCTGGTGAGTTGGCGGCGATGCTGCGATTCTCGGCAGAGCGTGGCCGTACAACGGCGATCGCCTTGCCAGAGCAGTTTCCCAATCCGACCGGCGAATGTCTGACCGAACCGATCGCGTTGGGACGATCGCAGCGTCTGCTTTCGGGTGACGACTTAGCGCTGGTCGGTTGGGGCGCCACGCTCGATGTGGCGCGCGGCGCCGCCTTTGAGCTTGCTCGACGCGGAATCCAGGCCGCGGTGATCAACTTGCGTTTTCTCGAACCGCTCGATCGACGGGTGATTCTAGAGACGGCCCGGCGCGTGCGCGGCTTGGTGCTCTTGGAAGACGAGTCGCTGCGGCTCGACGCTGCCGGTCGCCTGCTTCGACTGTTGGCGAGCGAGCGGCGCACCGCCCCGGTGGCGCACTGCGTCGTTCGCCAGGGAGCGCGGCGCGACGCCTATGAGACGGCGGTGGCCGAAATTGTCAACCGCGGTCTTCGGCTGGCCGCCCGTCCGCCCGCGCCGCGACGGGGTCCCGTCCGCATCGACGCAAAGACGTCAGGTTCGCCACCACATTCGCATTCGCTACAACCGTTGCCCTCGCCCGATGCGGAGCGTTCCGCGGTGATGCGGCTAGAGCTCAGCGGCGACGTGCAACGGTGGGTGGCGGCCTACGCCGAAGTTGGCAAGCGTAACCCATACTTGTGGAAATGGGCGCGCCGGGGCGTGGACTTGACGACGCTGCCGTTTGTGCGCGACGAGTTGCGCGCCGACGTGTGCGACAGCAAGGTGCTGTCGATCATGTTGTGCGTGCTGCTGGATGACGTTGCCGACGAGCATGGGAAGTCGCGACTGCTCGATTGCCTGTTTGAGATCATGGCGGAGCGATCGGCGCCCGACTTCTCGCCGCTCACGGCCGAGGAGCGCCGCTATGCCGAATTAGCGCGGAGGTTGACCGGCGAGTATGAAGAGCGGATCGCGCGATATCCGCGCCATGAACAATACGCCGAACTGTTGCGGTACGACGCGGCACAATTTGTCAATACGCTGCGATATTCCCACCTGCTGAATCGAAATATCCATTTGCTCAATCTGGCCGAGCACGATCTTTATTTGCCTCACAACATGCACATGATGAGCTTTGCCACGCTCGATTTGATGTGCTCGCATAATTTTCCCGACCAAGAGTTGGGAAAGCTGCGCGAGGCTATCTGGCATGCGCAATGCATGGGGCGGATCGGCAATCTGCTCAGCACGTGGCGGCGGGAGGTCAAGCAACGAGATTTTACCAGCGGCGTCTTTGCGCGAGCCGTGATGCAGGGCGATCTGACCCTCGACCAACTCGCCGGCGCCGATCCGGCCGGCATCGAGCGGGCGATCGACGGCGGCCGGCACGAGCAATACTTCGTCCAGCGCTGGCAGCGCCACCGCGATTGTTTCCAGCGCGCGGCGGCCCGCATCGCGGTGGTCAACCTTACGGGGCTGCTCGAGTCGCACGACCGCTTCCTGCAAATGCACCTCAGCAGCCGGGGGCTCATTTAACGGCGGGCGCCGTCGCGCAGCCGCACCACGCCTATGGTCGACCGCATTTTTCAGCGATTCGGCGAACATCACATCCTGGTGATGATGGTGACGACGCGCTTTGTCGACCTCGTCGCCGGCGGTCTCACGGTGTATTACATCAGTCTGATGCCTGGCTTCGCGCCCGACGTGAAGCGAGATTTCTTCGTCTGCTCGATGATCGTCGTCGGCATCGCCCTGCTTTTGACCACGCTGCTGGCCCTGGGCGAAACGGTTTGCTTGCGGCGCGCCATCAAGAAGCTGCGACGTGGCGAGCGGATCGATGAGCGCATGGCGGAAAAAGCCGGCATTCAAGCCGTCCGGTTTCCAGGGCGGCATTGCCTGCACGAGTCGCTGCTGAATCCGCCTTGCATGCTGGCGCCGGTCTGCATTTACATGCGTCTCGAGCACGCCATGCCCACCTCAACGTTGGTTCAGATCGTGGTCGGGGGCGCCCTGGGAATCATCGCGGCCATCCTGATGACGTTCTTTGTCGCCGAACGCTGGATGGCGCCCATCGTGCGGTTCCTGTTGGCGCGCGGCGTCGCCATCGAGTTTGATGCGTTGCCGCCCAGCCGGTTGTATGCGCGCATCAACCTCTGCGTGAGCATGGTGGTGGTGTTGACCACGGTCTTGATCGGCTCGCTGGCCAATCAACGTGCGGAAGACATCATCAATAACCCAGCCGATCAGCAGGCGGCGGTGGCCAATCTACGCGAACACACGGTCTATATCACGTTGACCGCCGTGGCGGTGGGGCTGGTGCTTTCGCGCTTGCTGGCCACCTCCATCGCCTCACGGGTGCGGCTAATGGTCGAGGCGATGCAGCGCGTGCAACAGGGCGCCTTGGGCGAGCGATTGCGGCCCACCGGCACCGACGAGGTCGATAATCTCGCGCGCCAATTCAACCGCATGGTGGGCCGGCTGGAGCACAACGACCATACCATCCGCGATTTGAACGCCAACTTGGAATTCAAAGTCAAGTTGCGAACGAAGCAGTTGAGTTTCAGCCGCCGCAAGCTGAAACGATCGTTCGCCAAGCTGCGCCGCTTGCACCAGGACCTCGACAAACGCAACCGCGAGCTGGAAACCGCCTACCGCGACCTGTCGTCGATGCAGGGGCAGTTGATTCACGCCGAAAAAATGAGTTCGCTGGGCCAGTTGGTGGCGGGTCTGGCCCACGAGATCAACAACTCGATCAACGCCGTCTACAACGGCATCAAGCCGCTGGGCGCCAATACCAACCGCTTGCAGGGCATGTTGCAACCGGTCCTTGCGCAACAATGCGATCCCGCCGTGCGCGAAGAGATTGAAGGCACGTTCAAGCGGCTGTTCTCGCTGGCCAACGTCATCGAAAACGGCGCCACGCGCACGGCCCGAATTATCGCCGATCTGAAAACCTTCTCGCACCCCGGCAAGGAAGACTTCGATGACTTCGACTTGCACGAATCGCTCGATATGTGCCTCAATTTGCTGTTCAGCCAGGTGAAGCACCGCATTACCCTCGAACGCCAATACGGCGAGGTGGCCACGGTCCACGGTCCGCATGGGCATTTGAACCAGGTGTTTATGAACATCCTGAATAATGCCCAGCAAGCCATCGATGGCGAGGGCCGCATCACGATCACCACGCGACAGCAGGGCGATATGGCAAGCGTCAGCATCCGCGACACGGGGCCAGGCATCCCCGAAGAGATCAAGCACCGCATCTTCGATCCGTTCTTCACCACCAAAGATCCGGGCCTGGGAACGGGCTTGGGTCTGTCGATCAGTTACGGCATCGTCAGTCGCTTAGGCGGCGCCATCGAATGCCACAGCGAGCGGGGACACGGCACCGAGTTTGTCGTGACCTTCCCCTTGCACGGACAACCGAAACCGAAAGAGGAACGCGCCGAGGCGATGCCACCGATTCCCGGTGTGATTTTCGCCGCCCCAGGCGCCGCCTATGCCGTCCATGAAGCGTGAAATCCTGTACATCGATGACGAGGCCGACAATCTCGTCGTCTTCGAGGCCAGCTTTGAAGGCTCATATCAGGTCTTCACGGCCGATAGCGCGGCCAAAGCGCTGGAGCTGCTTGAGCAGCGGACGTTTCCGGTCGTCGTGGCCGACCAACGCATGCCGGGCATGACCGGCTCGGAGCTGTTTGAAGTGATGCGGCGCAAATATCCGCATACCAAGCGGGTGATGCTCACCGGCTACGCCGATCCGAACGCCATGCTCGAGGCGATCAATCAAGGTCAGGTTTATTATTTCATCAAGAAGCCGTGGGAGCGGCACGTGGTGCTGTCGGTGCTGACGCGGGCGATCGAAGCCTACGATCTGTCGATCGCCAACACGGCGCTTACCGATCGGCTGGTGGTGGCCGATCGCTGCGCGGCCTTGGGCCGCTCGGCGGCGCGCATCGCCCATGAAATGGGCAACCGGCTCTGCATGCTGCCGTTGCTGGAGCTGATCGAAGAACAATATGCCGACCGCGATGATCTGGTCGAGGCCGCCGCGGTCGCCCGTCAGGCTTATGAGCGCTTGACCGAGCTGGTCGACGAGGTGAAATCGTTTGTGCGGTTCGAGCAAGGCGGCCACGAAATGCTGCGCATCTCGCTCTCCGAGCTGATTCACGAGTTGACGGCCTTCTTGCGATACGATAATACCCTGCCGAGCAATCGGTTCTCGGTGCGCGTGCAAAAAGAAGCGACGGTCATGGGCAACCGCGTCAAGCTGCAACAGGTGCTAATCAACTTGCTGAAAAACGCGGCGCACGCCATCCAAGGCAGAGATGACGGTCGGGTTACTCTGCTGGTCGACGCCGACCAGTGCGGGGCGACGGTGACCGTCGAAGACAACGGCTGCGGCATGGCGGACGATGTGGCGGAACGCATTTGGGAACCGTTTTTCACGACCAAAGGCGATGAGGGAAACGGGCTGGGATTGGACATTGTGAAAGAGATTGTCAAGGCGCACGGCGGACAGATTTCGTGCCGGACCGCGCCAGGCCGGGGAGCAAGCTTCATCGTGCGGCTGCCCGAGGCCGACGGCGCCAACAACGAGCCGAACGACGGTCAAAGGCCCGCGGCGCACGGCAGCTTGCTGGAGTCGGCAGGGGTGGCCGGCGTGTCGCCGCACCCCGTCATCGGAACAGGAAGCATGGCGGCGATGAGAACTCTCGGTTAGGAGCTGAACGGATGAGAATTCTGCTGGCGGCGCCGCGCGGATTTTGCGCGGGCGTAAATATGGCGGTTGAAGCCCTCGATCGCGCCATCGCGCTGTTGGGCACCCCGCTCTATGTGTTTCACGAGATCGTCCACAACCGCCACGTCGTTGACGATTTCCGCGCCAAGGGCGCCATTTTTGTCGACGACATCGAGCAAGTACCCGTCGGCGCCAACCTGATGTACAGCGCCCACGGCGTTTCGCCCGCCATCCATGGGGCTGCCCTGCGGCGCGGGTTAAACGTCATCGATGCCACCTGCCCGTTGGTTCGCAAGGTGCATCTGGAGGCCGCCCGCTTCGCGCGTCTGGGTTACACGATTGTTCTCATCGGGCACCGCGGACACGACGAGGTAGTCGGCACGATGGGGCAGGTCACCGAGCCGATGCACCTGGTCGAATCGGCCGACGACGTCGATGCATTGGATCTGCCCGCTTCGGCCAAGATTGCCTACTTGACGCAAACCACGCTCAGCGTCGACGACGCGAACCAGATCATCGAGCATTTACGCGCCCGCTTTCCGCAAGCAGTGGGCGCCGCCAAGGAAGACATCTGCTATGCCACGCAGAACCGCCAGGAGGCGCTTAAGCAACTCTTGCCCAAGGCCGAGGTGGTGCTGGTGATTGGCAGCCGCAACAGTTCCAACAGCACGCGTCTGGCAGAAGTGGCCCGCGAAGGCGGGCGCCCGGCTTACCTGGTGGATCACGCCGGCGAGATCGACGACGCCTGGTTCGACGGCAAGCAGGCCGTGTTGGTCACCGCCGGCGCGAGTGCCCCCGAGACCTTGGTCGTCGAATGTGTCGATCGTCTCCGCCGCCGGTTCGACGCGACCGTCGAAGAACACACGGTGCGCCAGGAGGATGTCGAATTCGCGCTGCCCTTGGAAGTGCGGTGAGCTAGCCGCTTAGTTTCGAGACGAACCGGCCGGCGATTTCGTAGAACAGGCCGGCGGGCCGGCAACGCAAGATCTCCAGCAATACCCGCAGCTTGTCGCCCGAAGGCGAAATCAGCTCCAGGGCCAAGAACTTATCGGTCACACCGCGCGTGTGGTACATGGCGATGCCGCCGCTGGAAATGTCGCGTGAAAGCGCCACAAACACGTCGCCGCACTTTTGCAGCGAGCGATCGACCGGCACCGCCGTCACCGGCAGGTTGACCGCATAGCGGCGCTCTAGCCGCTGCTCGGGCCCATCGTAGTACTGGGCGTTGCGCACCATCCGTTGGACAAACTTGGCGATCGCTTCGGGCGGGCGCAGCAAGTTCTCCGGATCGAAGTTGAATAAGGCGCCGATGGCTTCTGTCGACTGCACGCAACAACACTCCGACCGCGACTCGTGGCTTACGAAGGGCGCATTTCCGCCTTGCAAACATAGATCATGGCCCAAAGGAGCTAGCCGTTTCCCACGAAACGCCGCGAGCGCTACCGCCGGAACAACCGCTACAATCGCCCGCTCTCACGCGTGGGGGGCCATGTTTGCGCTTCATCCACGCGCGTCCGGCAGCGCCAAAAGAAGATGGCTACCGTTGAGTTCCTTGCTTTGCGGACCGCGTGGCGGTGCGCGTTTCGGTCGGCGCCGTTGCCGTTTCTTGCAGCGAGCGAGAGGCGGCGCCCGAACGAGCCAAGGCCGCTCGCACGGCGACCCGGGAGGTCAGATCGGCGAATTGGTCGCGCTCGCCGGCCTCCACGTTCTGCAGTCGCTCGGCCAACCGTTGCACTCCGCCGTGATTGAACTCGGCCGCGCGGTGGACGCTGCCCAAAAAGGCCACGGTCTCGCGGAAGTTGTGGTCAGCGGCGTTGAGCACCAGCGGCTGGAAGGTTTTGGCCAGAACGCTGACGCCTATATTGTCGAGCCGCACGAACGCGTCGAGCTTGCAGCGGACGAAGTCGCGCCCGTCGCTGCTGCGCAGATAACTGGTGCGCAGCAGCAGCACGCACTGCCCACGCACCGGCCGCGGCAACAGCGAACCTGTGTAATTTCCGTCGGCAAAGACCAGATGCAGTTGTGGCCCGCGATAAATGTACTCCATCCGCCCACGAGTGCCGGCCTTGTCGTTGGCGTCGAAGGTCGATTCGGCCACGCGGCTCAGCGCGACTTCACTGATGCCCATCGCTTCCCAGAGGTTGACCACCAGATCGGGATGCTCGACCAGAAACAGGTAGAGGTTCGGGTCGCACTCGATGGTCTGTGCCGGCAGGCAGCGGAAGATGGTGGGGTTGGCCAATACCGCCGAGATTTTGGCACGGGCGGCGCGATCGAGCTGCGCGTAGGGAATTGCCCGCACCGCTTCCTCGCGCGCGGCTCGGCTCGAAGTGCCTTGCGGCGACCGGCTGGTTTTGGCTGCTTTGCCCGGCGCGGCGGCCCGCGCGGTGCTAAGCGACAGCACCACGGCTATCATCGCCAGGAATCGAAATCCACGTCGTGACGCTGGCTGCGACATACTCCCCCCGGAGGTTCGGTCGACTCGGCGGATCGACTAGGTCGGCCCTTCCGGTCATTCCAATAATTCGGCCGGCCCAACGTGAGCGGCTCAGCGAATTTCATGGCCGCGCGGCGATTTAGAAGCTCGCGAAGCGTTAACGCGGGCGGCGATTGGACTTGCGAGAGATGGCCGAGCCAGGCAGAATGCCGCGCCGCGAAGCGTCGACGCCGTTTCGCTCATCGACTGTACTGTGGCACAGCCGCCCCGGCTGTGTGCATCGCGGACACAGCCAGCGCTGCCGGATCAGCCGAGGGCGACTGGTCGATAGGTCATTTACTGGCATCACCGGTTTAGGCATGTCGCGCAGAACAATGAAACCGGGCAAATGGCGGCTTGTCGTCGGCTTGTGCGCAACTTGCTTAGCATCGGCGATCTCGCTGGGGGTACTGCTGCCGTATCGCCAGGCGCTGCTTGCCCGCTATTGGGAAACCGAGCTGGCACGGGCGCCCGACGACCGTGTGGGCGAGGCGCTGGTAAAGCTGGCGAACTTGGGCGATCCCGGCATCGACGCCGTGTCGCGTGCGTTAGGATCGCCGCGGGCGATCGTTTCGCAGCGGGCCTACGAAGTGTTGACCGACAAAATTGATGCTTGCGCTCGGCTGACGCCGCTTGAGGCCCACGACCGCCTGACGACACTGGCGGCAGCCGTGGCGGCGGGTGCCGAGCAAGCGCCGGCCGCGCGTGGCGCCGCCGCGCGGCTGGCGGTCCGGATGTTGCTTTGGCCTGGGGAAGGTACACTCGACCGCAGCCGCCTGGTCGCCGACTGCGAACGCGTTTTGCAGGCGGGTGGTGCCCAAAAAACCGCACGACCAAAGCCTGCCGCCGCCGCTAGGGCTAGTGACCGCCGCACAAAAAAAGCCCCTCATCTCGTGCCGGCCCCACATCGCCACGACCTGGAAACTCTGGCAAATCGACCGGACACCAGTCTGGCTATCGCCGACTTGGTGCCGCCTGCACTGCAACGGGCGGCGGCTGCCGACCAGGCCGAACCCGGTCGCTTTGACGACACCGACACCGCCGCGCTGACCGATCAACGCGCCGACACCAAGGGAAATCTCGGCGAGCAGTCAACCGTCAGCGACCAGTCGCTGGTTTCGCCCGCGGCGCACGAGCGCGGCGAAACGTCACGGCTCAAGGCGCTCGACGCATTCGCGCTGTTTGCCCAGTTGCATGAATCGGATGCGACTGCGGCCAATGCGGCAGTCGAATTACAGGCCCGCGGCTTCTCGATCCGCCAGATTGAGGTAGGCATGCATCTCTGTTCTCCTGACGCCCATGAGCGGCGGCTTTGGACTGAGTACTTACCTGGCATCCGCGGCGTCTCGGCCAAGGCATGGTTGTTGCATCTCAGCCGCGACGAAAGTGTGGGAGTTCGCCGCGCGGCCATGAACCTTTTGGCCACGAGCGGCGACCCCGAAATGCTCCGCCGTGTGGGCGAGCTGGCCCACGAAGACCGCGATCCGGATCTGCGGCTGGAGGCCGCCAGGGCGGTTGAGTTGCTCGAGTCGGACCTGCCCTAGCCCAGGGTTACTTCTTCCGCGCGCGGGAAATCGCCAAAGGGGAAGTGTCTCAAAAGTTGTGTTGCTCGCACAAATCATGTGGCACAGCCGCCCCCGGCTGTGACGCGACGCCTACGGCGGCGTAGACCGGGAGCACCGCCGGAGGCGGCTGTGCCACACGTAGGATCGGCAGCAACCTACCTTTAAGGCACTATCCTGAAGGGG
>DASVHB010000741.1:0-3423 GCA_036379195.1 Pirellulales bacterium | reverse complement strand
GTGCTCAGTTCGGCCTGTTTGGGCACCTGAGCCGGCCAGACGTTTTGAGGTAGCAGTCTTGAAGTTGTGTTGCTCGCGCACACTAACCCGAAGCGCCAGCGAGAAAATGGCGGGCGTTCCTCCTCGCTGGCGCTTCCGGTTAGTGTCAGTTTGCACATCAGCAACACAACTTTAAGACACTACCGATCGCTTCGCCTGCTTGCGGCCGCGAGGTCGGCTCGTAGAATAGGTGAACCTGCGCTGTCCTCTGTTTCCCACCCCAACGAGGAGCCTTCCCACCATGTCTCGCACCACTCCCTCTCGCACGACTCGCCGCAAGTTTCTCCAACAATCGCTGGCCGCGGGCGCCGCCTTCACCATCGCCGGCACGAAAGCCTCGGGCCGCGTCATCGGCGCGAACGACACCATTCGCGTCGGCATTGCCGGTTTGAATGGGCGCGGCGTATCGCACCTCGACGGGCTGCGGCAGATACCGGGCGTGCAGATTACTTACCTGATCGATCCCGATCAAAAAGTGCTCGAGCGGCGGGCCAAAGAGCTGGAAGCCAAGACGGGGCAAAAAGCCCGCACCGTGCAGGACATTCGCCAGGCCCTCGACGACCAAGAGCTGGACGTCGTCACGATCGCCACGCCCAACCACTGGCACAGCCTGATCGCCATCTGGGCCTGCCAGGCGGGCAAAGATGTTTACGTAGAAAAACCGTGCAGCCACAACGTACACGAAGGCCGCATCACCGTCGAAACCGCCCGCAAAAACAAGCGCATCGTGCAGCACGGCACGCAGAGCCGTTCCGACGCCGGTTGGGCCGGGGCGATCGAGTTCATTCAGTCGGGCAAGGCGGGCAAGCTGCTGGTCGCGCGCGGCCTGGTCTACAAGCCCCGTGGCAGCATCGGCGTAAAATCGCCGGAAGCGCCGCCCGACTATCTCGATTTCAATCTCTGGCTCGGCCCCGCCCCCGAGCAGCCGTTCCACAAAAATCTGGTGCATTACAATTGGCATTGGTTCTGGGATACCGGCAACGGCGATATCGGCAACCAGGGCGTGCACCAGATGGACATCGCCCGCTGGGGCATTGCCGGCGCCACGCTGCCCAAAAGCGTCGTCAGCCTGGGCGGGCGGTTTGGCTATGAAGACCAGGGACAGACGCCCAACACGCAGTTGGCGATTTACGATTACGGCGACACGCAACTGGTGTTCGAGGTGCGCGGGCTGCCGACCGATAAGTTCCCACGGGCCGGCGCCGGCAGCGACAACGTGTTCCACTGCGAAGAGGGACTGGTGACACGAAAGGGCTTTTATCGCAAGGGCAGTGACACGCCCGAGCCGCTCTCTAGCGCGCCGCGCGGTCCGGGACGCGACCACTTCGATAACTTCATCTCGGCGGTTCGCAGTCGCAACCAGGAAGAACTGAACGCCGACATTCTCGAAGGTCATTATTCCTCGGCCTTGTGCCACCTGGGCAATATCTCGTACCGCCTGGGCGAAAAGGTGCCGTTCAGCCCGCAGACCAAGGCGTTTGGCGACAACCGCGAAGTGTATGAGACGCTGGCCCGCATGGAAGAACATCTGGCCGCCGGCAACGGGCTGAACCTAGGCCAGCTCGATTACACGCTCGGCCGCAAGCTGGTGGTCGACGCCCAAAGCGAATCGTTCGTGGGCGACGACGAGGCCAACCGCATGCTTACCCGCCAGTACCGCGCGCCGTTTGTGGTGCCCGACAAGGTGGCGTAGCCGCAAGTCGCCGCGCGCCGCCGACGGCCAATAGGCTGATCACCGGCGCCAGCGGCGCGCGCATGCGCAGATCGCTCCAATACACGGCATGCGCCGCCGTGAAACTGATCGCCAACAAAAACCCCCACAGCCACGGCGGGCGAAATATGGCCGTCCGCAGTTGGCCGCAGGCCACAATCGCCAACAGGAATACGCCCGCATACCACGCGGCAATGGCGTACCGCATGCCGCGGATCAGCAGCGGTTCGGTCTGAACTGAATCGCGATTCACGACATCGTGAGGCACGACTCCCCAGAATCGTCCCAAGCGCGCCAGGCAGGCCAATGCAAACATGCCCGGCTGCCGGCGGATGTGTTGCCAGGCCAGCGCGTATTCGTGGCGGTCGTTGGCCAACTCGTCGGGCGAGCGCTTGGCGCGCACTTGCGCATCGAGCCGGTCGGCATGCCACACGGCGCCCCAGCGAGCCTCGGCCAGATGTTGGTAATAGTCGGGATTATTGCCCAAGAGCAACGTGTAGCCGCCGTGCGTCGTGGTAATGATTGGCCTGCCAAATTGCATCTGATTGCGGACGGCCCAAGGCAGCAGCGTGACCGTCGCCGCCGACAACAGCGCCCCGGCCAACCGCAGCCGCCAACCGCCGGCGAACCAGCCGCGGCAAACCGCCACCATCGCCAGCCACAATAAGAACGTCGGCCGACAAAGCACGGCCAGGCCGAGCGCAATGCCGGCCAGGGCCGCGAATCCGCCGCTTTGGCGCTCGCCTGAGGCTGTGATGAACACCAGCGCCAGGACCGACAGAAACGCGGCCAAGGTTTCGGTCATGATCAGCGTCGACTGGTTGAGCAGAATAGGGTCGCAGGCGACCGACAGGCCCGCCAGCGGCGCGGCATCGCCCAGCCCCCACTTGCGCGCGAGCACCACGGTTAGCAGTGCCGTGGCCACGCCCAGCAGCACGTGCAATATCGCGATCGGAACCGTCGAGTCGGCAAGCGCGGAACAGCCCGCCAACAGCAAGGGATACAGCGGCGGACGATATGCGGTGGGAATCCGCTCATGTCCAAACACGCCGGTGGCTAGCAGGTTGCCGGCCAAAGCTCGATAGCCGTCGGGATCGTTGGCGAGCTGGCCCGCCCGCAGCCACATTACGCCCCCGCGAATCAGGCACACGGCCACCACGAACACGACAGGGCGCCGGACGAACGCGGGCAAGCGGCCGAAGAGTTGCATCATCAGCAATTATGGACCGCGGGTGAGATGTGTACAATGCGGCGGCTTATGAAGCATGGAAACCGGCGTGTGGAACAGCCGCCTCGGCTGTTTTGAAAATGTGGCACAGCCGCCCTCGGCTGTGGCCCGGTCAACGCCGCCGTAGGCGGCAACTCACAGCCGGGGGGCGGCTGTGCCACATCGTCGGACATAGAGCCAGCGGCACCACACCACTGGGACACTACAGGCACATCCCTTCGGTTGCTTTGTAGGCCCCCGATGATATCCTGTTAGACGCGGATCTCACGTCCATCGACCAACAGAATGCGTTGCGGAGGAATGGCCGGACCATGGAATACCGTCAACGCTCGATTCGGCAAGGTAACATTCAATCCCAGACTCGCCCAATCGCCCCTCAGAACTTGCATGTAGCCCAGCCGCCCTCGGCTGGGTCGCCGCAGGTTGGGATGGTGCAACATACGCC
>DASVHB010000740.1:0-2751 GCA_036379195.1 Pirellulales bacterium | reverse complement strand
CGCAATACTCGCCGGTGGACGACGTGGCCGCTGCGGCCTCGGCGCTGACCTCGCCGGAGCCGGCGCCAGCGCTGGCCGAAATGCAATCGTCAACTGCTGCCGCGCGAGAGCCGTCACCCGCTGTGGCGGAATTTGCCGCCCGAGCGGACGAAACCGCGGATACCGACGTCGGCGACGCGCCCTTTGAACCGCAGGTCTCAGCCATGCGCGTGGCCCCGCGCGTTCGCCGCCAGACAAGCCCTTTCGCAATGTTCGGGCAGATTGCGGGAATGGCACTGGGCGGCGTTCTCGGTTTGGCCATCGGCTATTGGGTGCTGTTGTGGCTCGGCGGTGCGCAGGCGGATTTTCTGCAGTTGCGCGGTAAGTTGCCACGTTGGCTGGTGCCGCCCGCCCGCCGGCATCACGCTCCCGCGCAAGGGCCGCTGGCCAAGCAGGCGCCCGAAAAGAGCGAGCCGGATCAAAACGCGATCGAACCTGCCGCCTGGCCGTCGGCTGCCGGGCTGGCCGGCGCGCCGGGTTTGGCGGTGGAAAGCGCCGATAGTATGTCCTTGCCCTCGGTGCCCGGTGGCGCAAGCGATGCCTTGGAACCAGGCTTAGCCGGCAAATCGCCAGCGCTCTTGCAATCGGTGCCGGCCGATGGCGAAACCGGCACGCTCATACCATCGCAAGGCGAGCCGGCGAGCCTCGAGTCGCCGGCTTCCGCGTCCACCATCCTGCCGGCTGGTTATCTTGGCCCACGTGAATTTAAATTGCGAACCGCCGGCGATTTGCGCGCGGCGATTGAGCAAACCGAGCGGGCGTTGCGTTGCCCGCGCTGCCAAATGCCCGGAGCCGTGCGGCTGGTCTCGTTTGAGTCTGCGGCGGCGGGATTTTCGGGCCGCGGTCTGGCACCACCGTGCGACGCTTGCCGCGGAAAGCCGGTCATTCATCTCGGCGCGGCCGGATTCGCTCAGCTCTGCCAGTTGGGCGAAGCCGCCACCTTCGTGCAGTTCGGTGGCGACGATACGGAACGCCAGCAATTGCGCGCCGCCGCCGAAACCATTCTCATGGCGCTGGGCAATCAGCGCGACAAGCGCGAAACAATCGGCCGCCTGGCCGGAGCGTGGCTGGACGACGGCCACCGGCCAACCAACGGCATTGTGATTGCGGGCACGATCGAAGACGCGCGCCCGCAGGGCGATTTGTTCGCCATTCGCGTCATGCTTCTAAGCTGCGGAAAGCATATTGAGGTGGTCTGCCCCCAACCTCCCGAACCCGCGCTGCGCCGCCGCGATCACGTCGTCATGCTGGGAAGTGTTGTCGATGGACCGGAGGATAACCTGGTTGGTTACACCGGAGACGCTCTGCAAGTGGTCTGGGGCGGCATGCATTTGAAGGTCGCACAATAGCGCGAAATAGGCGGAAGTGTTTCCCTCCCACGGCTCATTGCAAACCAGCACCACCTCTTTCGGCTCCGGCCGGTGCATCATAAGCTCGACGCCGCGCAACTCAGCGATCAGGTGGTGATCGGCAAACAGCTCGCGGCGGAAAGGCAAGCCGCGGTTTTCAGCCAGCCGCGACGAGTGAGAGTATAGTCGTTCATCATCAACCTTTCGTCGAGCAAAAGCCGTCTAGGCATGTGCGCCGGAAGACCCCATGTTTGACGCATTATATATTGCGCGCGGCCGAAAGCGAGCGATCGCGGTGGCTGGGGCGGACGCCGGGCCGCTTTGGAGTTGTTGCACACCGGCGGTGCGGGCGATAGCTTTAAGCGCTGGGGCGGGCTCTCTTGCACAAGCGACATGATGAAACCTTTGACGCCTCTCGATGCGATCTCTGTCCCGGTGCCCGTCGCGGAAGAGTGCTATCGCACCATGTTCGTCGGTGAAAGCTTTTCATTCACGGGACTCAAGCGATTGCTTGCCGCGGCCGATCTCAGCAAGGCGGGCGATCGTGGAGCGAAGCTCGCCGCAGCCTCGGAAGTAGAGCGCGAGGCGGCCCGCGAAATTCTCGCCTCGCTGACGTTGGAGCATCTCTATGAGCGTCCGTTGACCGACGATCGCGGCGAGATCGACGCGGTTATGCGTGTCAATTACGACATCGACCGCCCCGGCTTCGAACGCGTCGCCTCATGGACTCTCGGCGAATTAAAAAACCATTTGCTCCGCGCGCCCGCGGCCGAAGTGCAAGAGATCGGCTTCGCCTTGACCGGTGTGATGGCCGCCGCGGTGGCCAAGCTGATGGATGCGCACGAATTGGTGTATGCCGCGCGCAAGTTTCAGCGGCCCACGCGGGCGCGCACGCGGCTGGGTCTGCCCGGCACACTCTCGTCACGCTTACAGCCCAATCATCCCAGCGATGACCTGCGCAGCCTCGCCTGGCTGATCTATGCGGGGTTTTCGTTGGGCGGCGGCGACGCGCTGATCGGCGTCAATCCGGCCATCGACACCGTAAGCAATGTATCCGGCATTCTGCGGCATATCGACAAAGTGCGGCGCGACTGCGGCGCTCCGACGCAAATTTGCGTGCTGGCCCACGTCAAGACGCAGCTTGCCTGCCTTGAGGCCGGCGCGCCCGTCGAGGTGATGTTCCAAAGCCTGGCCGGCACCGAGGCCACACTTACCACAGAGTTTGATGTTACCGTCGACTTGCTCGACCGCGCCTGGCAGACGATGCGCGAGCGCGGCCCTCTGGCCGGCCAGGCCGAAAACTTCATGTACTTCGAAACCGGTCAGGGCGAAGCCGATCTCTTGCACTTCGGCCGCGGGCGCG